>CAYJDN010000006.1:0-20929 GCA_964368925.1 uncultured Desulfovibrionaceae bacterium
TGTGATTAGTAGTCAAAAAAGATGTCATCCTGTTTTCACCCTGGATTTGAACTGTCATCCAAAAGCAATCGCTAATATACTACACTGCTTGCAGAAAATTATATTTATCGACTAGCCATATTATTCTCACGCATCAACAACAGCTCTAAGCTATTCTAAGCTATAATCAAAAATTTCAGTTTTCCTTTCAGCTATCATAATCTTATAAAAATCTTTTTGCAGCTCGCAAATCATGGGAACATTGTCGATAAGTTCTCTGATTTTATCCAAATCAATTTTTCTTGGATAAGCTATATTTGATGAGCGATCTTTCTTTTAATTTATCATTTATAGTCATGCTGATCAGTTTTGTTATTTTATCTACCTTCAAATACATAGCCCTCCCCACGTTTTGCATTTATGGTATATTCACTATTAGTGAGTTTTTTTCTAAGGCGTGTTATGGTGCTTCGCAGTGCAGTTGTATCTTCTAAAAGAGTTTGTCCCCATACCTCTTGAAAAATTACTGCCTTTGATATTAACTCGTTTTCGCGCCGTGCCAAATAGAGCAATAGGGAAAATTCTCTCGGAGTAAGCGATAAGTTCACATCGGCAAGTGTTGCTTGCCTTGAGTCTAAATCGAGCCGTAAATTCCCTTTGACAACAGATGGAGAAACTGCTTTTTGCTGCTTTTTGATAAGCCCCTCTATGCGGGCAATAAGCTCGTTGATAATAAAAGGCTTGGTCATATACATATCCACATCAGAGTTCATGCCCTCAACGATATCCTCATGCGTATTTTTACTTGTTAGCATTAAGACAGGGCAGGCAATTTGGTTTTTAACTACAGCAGCAAGTTCAAATCCGTTTCCATCGGGTAAGATAACATCTAAAATCGCAAGGTCTATTTTAATCAATTCATCAATAAGTTTCTTTGCTTGTCGTACATTTTTGGCACTGTGAACTGTATAGCCATGTCGCTTTAGCAGTTCAGTATTCATTTTTAATAAGTTAATATCATCTTCCACCATTAAAACAGTTTTATTCATGGCTTTCCTCCCATATAGGAATGGTAAATGTGATAGTTGTTCCTTCATTTATTGTGCTTTGTGCTAAAATTTTTCCACCATGCGACTCGATCGTTTGAGCCACAATATAAAGCCCCAAACCATTACCTTTGCTTGAACGATATTTGGGATAGCTATGAAATAAATCGCTAAGCAATTTAGGCGGTATGCCTTCACCTGTATCGGTGACAGCAATTTCAATAAAACTTTTTTCCGCTTTTGTCTCAATCGAAATACTACCGGCTTCTGTATGCTTTATTGCATTTGAAACAAGGTTAAGTATACAGCCACGAAGCCTATCATTGTCTGCATAAGCCATCGGCAGATTGGGGGGGCAGCTAATAATTAGTTTTATGCTGCCATCATTCATCGTTGGAAAATGTTGGGTTGCGATTTTGGCCAAAAGGTCATTGAGATCAACTTTTTGCAAATGCAACTTAAATGTTCCGTTTTCCATTGCGGAGGCATCTAAAAGCTGCGCAACTTGCCGCGAGAGTTTTCTTGCTTCGTCATCAATCACTCTCATTTTATCGAGCATGGCAATTTTGTCAATCATTTCATCTTCAATAAGGATTTGGCTTGTAAGTTGTGCATATCCCGATATGGTAGTAAGTGGTATCTGCATTTCATGAGAAAGAGCTCTTAGGAAATCTTCATGCATTTTTTTAGCTTTGCGAAGTGAAGATGCCTCGATACGACTTTCTTGTTCAGCTCGATAAGTAGCTTTCATCTTTTGGGCAGTATCATGATAAATAACTACTGTTTGAGTGAACAAAATAATTGAAAATGCAAGATCCATTAATAATATGCGCATACCAAACAATAAAATACGGTTATAATAAAGCCCGTCATGAACCGCAGCAATGATAAGAAATGTAACACTTATCATAAACAAAATATGTTCAAGTTTTAACTTATTGCTTTGATGCATTTTTATGGTGTTTGCAAAAAGTAGTATAGCAATAGCTAAAAGAGCTATCGTATAAAATATTATAACACCAATCATGCTGTATGATAGAGGGATTGTAGGAACAAAGGGGCATAGTGCAGTATAAAATAAAAACAAACCACTAACGCTGCATACAAACCATTTTGGTATAGCTTGGGGAAAAATCTCGTTTGCAACAAGTAAAAACATTGCACATGCCAGTGGCACAGTCATATATTCAAAACGAAACATAATTTCCCATGGTAAAAAGGCAAACCATTCACTAAATACTTTAATATCGGTTACCCCAAGCCTCAAGCCCCAAGTAAGTGCGAGTATTGCAAAATAAAGATGTGCCTTATACTTTTGAAACAAGACAAACAAAAAGATATGAGATATGGCGATTGTGATAAATAGACCAATCATAATGCCGGTGATACTATATAGGGCAGCGTGCAGGCGACTCATGGTTTCGGGGGTGCCAATAAAAATATGTGAGGCAACACCATTGTCGCGATGAACAAAGTTATTGCTTTGCCTTACGATTTCGATTACACCATCTTTAGGACTTACCGTAATATTCAAATAGGCATGGTCGGGGCTTGAGGTATCAGCAGTTAAACCTACAGAACCTATTTCTTTTACAAACTCACCGTTTATGTAGATACGTTCAGCAAAGTCGAAACTGTTACCCATTATGGTATAGGCATTATCAGTTGGCATATAAAAGGTAATGCGCGATGTATTCACAGGTAAAGATGTTGAGCCTACTTTTATAGCTTCCATATCGAACGCATCTGGTGCTACAAGTTTGCCCTCGATATATTCTTCGCTACCACTTGCGATAACAAAGCCTTTTGAAAAATCATATTCGGTTAAATCCCATATACCTGTTTGAGAGTGGATAGTCATATTTTCATCAGATTGAAAATGATACTCTACACGCAAATACCAAAGCGTAAAGCAGAACATAATTACAAGAGAGATTAGTATACAAAAATAGATATTAATTTTTGATTTTTGAAACGGATTATCCATGTTTAAAATCTTCTCCTACATAATGTGGCGTTCTGTAATTTGTACAATAACCCATTTTATTGTAACTTATTTTTAGGGATAATGCAAGTTTATCAACAAGCCCTAGTAGTCGAAAAAGATTTCATCTGCTTTTTAAGATTAGCCACCATATACCAAATCCGGATTCGGTACATGGTGGCTAAATTTGGAGGATTTGAACTATCACTTCTAAATTTCCATACAGCAGTACTTAGCGTCACTCTGATTTAAGGACAAGGCGCTCAGGCGTAATTTTCGCCGCCTAATTAAGCAAATAACGCATCAAAATCGTAGCAATTTCCGCACGCGTAGCAGTGCCCTGTGGTTCTAAAATACGCTCGGCACGGCCGTTTATGATTTCTTGCATCACCAGATAAGATATGCCCTCAAATGCCCAATCGGAAATTTGTTCGACATCATCAAAAGGCAAAAGGAAAGACCAAGTGCCGCTAAAGCCGCCCTGATTGATCACTTGCTCATAACGATATAGCATGGTGGCCAATTCTTCACGAGTGATATGTGCTTCGGGATTTTGACCGTCGGAAATGCTATTTGCTATTACCCAATCTTGGGCTAAACTATACCATAATTCGCCACCTTCGGTTTCAATATCACTGATTCTGGCCAGCACTGTCCAAATCATAGCTCGGGTAGCATTGGTATTAGGCGCAAATTCGCTTGCCGATACGCCGTTCATCAAATTATTGGTCACTACATAGCTAACTGCTTGATAGTACCAGTCACTTACATCAACATCACTGAACGACAATGCCATTTCGTCGGCTTTCAGCATGACGAAGGGGGAAAGCTCATTCACAGTGATGCTTGCCATACCATTATCATCTACTATTGCTGATAAATATTGCCATGTGCCATCTGATTTTTTATGGGCTATATAAATCGACTCATTGGCATAGTCCTGCAAATTATTGAAACTTATCACTAAATCGCCATTTGGTTGTAGATTAATAGCTTCATTTTGTAAAGAAATATCATAGGACACTATCGGTATAGACAGGATCGTCATATCGTCTTGAATGAAATTATTTTGTGCTTCTTGAATAATAGCCTCATCGGTAAGAGGTTCGACCGTCAAGCGGGGAAGGATTTTATTGCCGTTTGCATCAAATATTGCATTACCATTCGCCGACACATTAGTTATTGGGTCGATTACATTCAATTCCTCCGGCGATAATTGGTCATGCAGGGATGTATAAGCATCCCTGAGCGCATTTAATTCCGCTTCTGTCAGCTTTTCTTTGTCCTCATCATTCAAGTCTGAGATGGCTTCCAAGGTATCTTGGGTATGATCTAAAGCCTCGGTTATCTCCGCCGCTGTCAAATTTTGAATATTTTCATCGCTGAGAAGTGTTTCTATCATCTCTTTGATAATTTCCCAGTTTTCCGGATTGGACGAAGACTCAGGTCTGCCGGTATTGTTGCCATTGCTGCTCTGTGTCCAATTTGCTGTTAAGGTGACGGCATTGGCAGGCATGGTAAAACTCGTGCTCGCACTGTTAGGATTATTCAAGTTGACACCTGTTGCACTCCAATAGCTAAAGGTATAGCCACTGTATGTGCCGGCATTGATACTTACATTGACACCTGCTGCATAAAAACCTGCTCCCGGATTATTCGAAATGCCTCCGTTTAGTTCAATGCTTACCTCATAAGTAGCAGCAATATCGCTATCACTCAAGGTAATACTTGCTGTGGCGAATATGTTTGCATCAACTGTTGATGTTGCTTTAATGATCAAGTTTTCCGCAGTTTCGCCAGCCGCTACGGTGAGCAGTCCATTGGCATCAATATTCGTGCCATTATTGGCATTGCCATCAAGTGTCCAACTTACAGACTGATCAGGATTGTTTGTACCATTTACTACCGCCACAAATTGTTGAGTCTTGCCTTTTTGTACTTGTGTTGTTGTCGGTGTTAGGGTTATGCTTTCTACAGTTGCGGGGGCATCATCGAATACCGCTTCGATTACAACATCTTCATACAGATAGAATTGAGCGGGATTTGTGGTGAGCACGTAGGTCAATTGATTTGACGTATCTCGTAAATTTACTTGCCCACTGATGACTTTCCAATGCTTAAACTCTTTACCTTTCGGAGTGTCAGCTGTGATATATGCTATAGGCGGCGGATTGTTACCACCTTGATAATAAGGGTATATACCGCTACCGCTACCATTTGTGACTGTTACATTGTAATTAGTTACGGCAGAACCGCTTGCTATGTGCACAATTGCTGTGCCTGCAGGCGCATAAGGGGTTTGTTTGGAAGTAGCTGTTACTTTTAATTGTGATTGAACAGATTCATTGCCGACAGTTAATACTCCGTCCTGACTGATGGATGAATGCGGAGTAGGATCGCCATTGCTATATGATACAGACCAAGTTACACCTGCACCCA
The DNA here is from genome assembly GCA_964368925.1 of uncultured Desulfovibrionaceae bacterium. Taxonomy (GTDB): domain Bacteria; phylum Desulfobacterota; class Desulfovibrionia; order Desulfovibrionales; family Desulfovibrionaceae; genus CAYJAZ01. The sequence continues at coordinate 5,449 of CAYJDN010000006.1, forward strand.
AATCTCCCATGCCTAATACAGTTGCATTAAATCTGGTCTGATCCGTAGCAATAACCGCCGTTGTTTCACGGGGGGAAACCTCAACTCCTGTAATTGCATTGGGGATTTCCGTATATTTCGCTGTAATAGTCACATCATTCGTCGGCATAATAAATGTCGTGATTTCGGCATTTTTGTCGGCAAAGTTAATGTCTGCACCGACCCATTCTACGAACTGCATATTAAGCTCCGGCTCAATTGCCGTAAGCTTGATCGGAGTTCCCAACACAGCTTCTGTCTGCGAGGCCGTGCCGCCTGCAACACTAATATTATATATTTTATGTTTAAATGTCGCCGCTATCGTTACATCTTTGGCAGGCATGGTAAAGGTGCGGTTGTTACCCATGCCGGTTAAGATAATATTACCATTATCTGCATCTGTTACTGTTATGGTATCTAATTCATAACCGCTATTGGGGGTAATGCTTATTGCAACGATTACCTCTTCACTAGCTTGAGCCATGGGGTTTGTGCTGACAATACCATTTGAAGTCGGGTTTATTGTAATAGCATATGCAGTTGGCAAAATTGGGTTTTGATTTGTTTCGCTATCTTCTTCTTGGGCAAAGCCGCTCGAAATATTCGGTGCTGCCGTGCCGCTTTCATTTTCATTGATGAATCGTAACTTTACACTGCTTTGGCTTGTAATTTCATCGGGCAGGGTGAAAGTATTACCACGATTACTATTATTACCGGAGGACAAATCCAATAATTTGCCATAATAGAGTATGTTCTTGCCACTATCGTCAAGGATAAGCACCGAAACATATTCGCCTGCGCCTATCATTGCATTATCATAATCATAAGTGACGCTATTGCCATCCACAATCACATTCGACACATCGAAGTCTCGCCTCTCGTCTACAATTCGTAACTTCCATTCCGATGTAGAGATTGTGCCGCCTTTTTTATCAGCTGTTTTGTAAAATGAACCTAGGGGAATGTCTTTTCCCTCAACATCATTCGCATCTGTTTGAGTGTAAAACAGGATATCATTGCTAAGCAAGGTAAATGTGGGGCGAGTTGTTGCATTTATATGTAAATTATCGCTTGCTGAACTCCCCACAAGGCTGGCAACTTGACTTTCATTTAAGCTAGAGAAAGCATTTCCGCTTACCGCTATTTTCTCTTGATCGCTTAAATCATCATAATTAATATCCGCAACACTTCTGCTTAACATCAATCCGGCATTATTAAGCCTTATCCAAGCAACTGGATTATCGCTATGATTACCAAGATAAATCAAATCGCCTTGAATACCATAATCACTTGCCTGTACAGAGCGATATTGCAAGTGGGAAAAATCCATAAGCATGGTTCTTGCGGAACTTACTTCACTGCTCACTTCCACTTTCTTAACATCAATAAGCTGACCTATGCCATTTTCCGGACTGCTTACAAGATTATTATTGACTTTTACAGTTACACCGGCCGGAAAAAGTGGGGCTTTGCTTCCAAAACCGCTAGAAGTATTTACGGTACTGCCAAGTCCGATGCGGATATTTCCTAATACATTTAAACCGCCTGCAGTATTGCCCGTAGCAGTTAAGATGCTGTTGTCTATGATTAAATTGCCTGCGCTTACTATAATAGCAGGTATTATTGTTCCTGAGCCGGCCGTGGCAGTTACCGTGCTATTCGTTACATACATGGATGTGCACCATATGCCACTTCCTTCATATACATAATCAACGAATTTTCCTCCGGTTGCTTCCACAGCACTATCTTCAATGATAATTCGCCCTGCCAATATGCTGTGGGCAAAGGCGGTTGGAACAGAATTTTCCGTCTTTACTTTTAAAGTGCAGTTTATTATATTCAAATTGCCTCTGGAGTTATTTATCCCAGATGTAGAGTCGGCAGATATTGCCAATGTGCCGCCAGCTTTGCTATCCGCTTTGATTGTAAGATTAATAGTGCTTGCAAAAATTGCATAAGCAGCTGACGTAATACTATTTTCTCCGATAAGATGTATTGTCAGATTATCATTAATATAGACAGGCAACTCAGAGTTTGTGTTAATCACGGCCTCATTCATGGTTAAAGTTTCGCCGTCGGCCGATAGATGCAAATGATAATTATTTGCATCTGCTCCCTCGGTTTTCAAAATGCTGTCACCGGCAGGAGCAGTTTCAAGCAAATAGTAAGAGCCTTGTAACAGCACTACTCCTAAAATATTAACATTACCTATAGTATTATTAAAATCAATTTTAACATACTTATTTTTGTGATAATCACTACTTAAATCGTCTATAGACTGAGCAGAAGCTTGATTATCTCCCGCATTTACCATAACAACATTCACATTGATAACGGGCTTTTGCGAAAAGGCCTCTGTAGATCCGCTTGCGGTAACAGAGCCATCACCATTTATAGTGAGCGCACCCTCAATGCCGTAATCTGTTAAACTGCTTCCGCTTAAAGAGCCATTATTCACTGTAATAGTTGGGGCATTCAAGGTGCCTAAAGAGCTAAGTGTTGCGCTATCTTGCACTATAACGCTTTCTGCCGTCATGCCGTTTGCAGCATCGCCTGTGCTTGTTACAGAGGTGTTTATACCTGTAACGGTAATATTGCCTGTAGAATTTATGCCCACACCGTTATTACCATTCACAATTAAAGAACCACCGCCCGCAAAGGTAATGTTGCTATCCGTCATCACTGCGGTTGAGTTAGTTGTTCCATTATTTATGTTATTATTGCCGCTTAAATATACCGTTAAATCCCCTGTGGTTTTTAATGGACTGTCTGCAAAATCAGCCGAAAGAGAAAGTCCGTTTAGGTAGAGAGTATTAGCTCCATTTTGGGATATTAAGCGTACGTTATAGTCGGTTGATGTACCCTGTGAATAAGTGCCGTCCAAATCAAATTTGTGATATCCTGCGGTAAGTATCGTTCCTGCTAAAGTCACTTCACCGGGGCTGACAAAACTGATATTTACATATTTGTCTGTGTAATCATAAGTTGCCGAATTCTTAAATTCGCCGGGGGAAATTTCTCCTGCCGAAACCAAGACTTGCTTGTCTGCGACCGGAGTTATTGTAGGCTTGCTTTCAAAAGCTCCTAAGCCGCTTTTAATATCAATATTGCCGCCGGTTATCCTGTTTTTTGCTGAATCGCCGCCTGCTATACCGTAACCACCGGCAAAAATTATCAAATTGCCCCCCGAAACTGTAGCATGAGAGCCGATGCCATCATCATCCGGGCTATATATGTCAACCGTTCCGCCATACATGGTTAAACTATCTGCTATGCCGGTGCCTACATTCTTCCCACCGAATATATTAACCGTGCCACCATGAACAGTGGCCTGAGCTATGGCCTCACCACCTGCTTCGCCTGATCCGCCATAAGCATTAACTACGGCATTATTATTGACAATCAGCGGGGCATCAATGGCTATGCTTTTAGTGGTAGCATTGGTAAACGAAGCAGTTGCATCTAAAAATCCACCGCTATTTACGGTAACTAAACTTGCTTTTAAGGCATAACTGTCTTCTTCTAAGGCTCTGAGCCTCACATGCCCCAAGTTATTGATTGTAACATTACCATCTGCTCTGATGGAACGAGCAGAAAGACCGCCTCTAATAGTTACATCGCCGCTGGCATATATCCCCAATATGCTGGGATTTGTCCCTCTTATGGTTAAATGCCCACTAAATGTTAAATTATGCCCCTGAATCACGGTGATATGATTGCTTCTCAACTCAGTATTAATGCTATGTATGGTAAGATTGTCTAAGCTACTGTTTATTATACTGCTCAAAGTTGCGTTTTCATCATCATGTTGTGGTGCAGGCAGGAAGTCGATATCTATATTTTGCAAAGTCAATGTTTGGCTATCATTCGATAGGTGAATATGGAAATCGTTGGCATCGGCGTAAACCAAACTGCTATTGTCAATTTTATAATATCTGCCGGCTGTAAGAACCGTATCCGCAAAGACAACTCTTTTTTCATCATTTGTCAGAGTGGGCACATTTGCGGCCATGGGGATATTGTAACTTGCAGTTATGGCAAGTTCTTCTTCCGTTTCTTCTTCTTCTGCTGCTTTTACCACATTTACGGTAAATATAGGCATAATAATATCAGGAGAAATTGGGTAGATATCCCCCGTAAGTTTTGCCGTGTAAATAAATGTATTTTCTTCTGCCGTGGAAAAAGTTTCGCCGTCTGCTAAACTCCACTCCACAGCCACATCTATATCTTCTACTACCGTGCTGGATTGCCATACGGTTTGCGGAGCTTCGCCTTCGTTTTCGGGCAAGGCTTCGCCCTTTGGCAATTCGGCGGCAACTTGCTCCCAGGTTGTCTTTGTAAGTGTTGCTAAAAGTTCATCAGGAAATGTCGCCACATCCGCACTGCCTACCTCTATTTCCTGCTGTGTCGTTTCGGGTGCGATAATTGCCGTAATGATTTCGCTGTTTGTCGGTGCTATGTCTTCGGCCAAGGCATTAACTGGCAGAATATTAAACATCATAGCAAAAGTTAATAGTATTGCTAACAGTTTTTTAAGTTTTATTTCCATAGTAAATCTCCTGTTTTTTATAAAATATAATGTAAAGCACTGATTAATTCGAGTGATATAGTGGCAACAGATTTTTTCGTCCTGCAGGTGAAAAGACACAGACCATTAATGCCTTTCCACACAAAGCAGGACGAAAAAACGACTAACCAGGTATTAGTACGAATTATTCAGCGCTTCTAAATTATATAGCGCATCAACATTGTGGCCATTTCTGCGCGAGTTGCTGTAGTTTCCGGCCGAAGGCTATTATCTTCAAAGCCGACAATGATACCTTCGGCAACACCCCAGGCCATGGCATCTAAAGCCCAGTCGGCAATATTTGCCGCATCGCTATGCTCAAGTGTATTTGTTGCTTGAGTAGGGCTTCCTGCATCACGGTAGAGCATTGTTACAAATTCCTGGCGTGTAATATAGCCATTGGGATTGCTGCCGTCCGAAATACCTTCGGCTATCGCCCAGGCTCTTGCTTTTTCATACCAAGCCTCGCCCTCGGCAACGCCGGTATCAATGCCTGCATTTCTCGCCAGCACCATCCACAACATAGAGCGTGTGCCTGTGCCATTAGGCGAAAATTCCGTTGCGCTTATGCCAAGCATAATATCATTATCATAAACATATTTTACAGCATCATAAAACCAATCTGTAGCATTAACATCGCTAAAATTCATAGCATCCGTACTGTCTACGGCAAAGACGAGGAAAGGCGAAAGTGTTTTTACAGGCACTGTGATTATTCCCGCCTGGTCAACAGTTAAGTTTTCGAAGTATTCCCATTCGCCGGAAGGCAGTTGATGGCATACCGTAAACAAAGATGAAGAGCTATTCGGCACATAAATTCTAACCATTAAAGTATCGCCAATGATATTATCTTGCATTTGAGTATTATTATCTAATAGCAGATTAATATTAATGGCACTGAGCAGCTCTTCTCCGGCATACAAGGCAAAAGGAGTATTTTCACCATCCCGTATGGAAGAAAAAAGATTTGCTACTTCATCTTCATCGGTAATGGGGCTTACTTGCAAAGATATACCTTCAGCTATATTTTGTCCTGCCTCACCCAGCGATGTGCTTAATGTTACACCGTTTCTAATATCAATTAAGGTAAGCCGGGTTGGGTCGAGTTGTTGATTAAGTTGCCGATAGGCATTTTCAACGGCTAAAACCTGTTCATCTGTCAACATATCTTTATCATTGGCAGACAGAGCATTGATGTTGTTAACAATTTCCTCAATTTGCTCATAGGATGAACTTACTTCCTCAGGCGACATATTCTCATAATCAGATTTAGCAGGTAATTCGCTGATCAATTCTTGTATGGATTCGACTTCGTCCGGTGCGGATTCCGGAGCAGGAGCAGAATTTCCACTGCCACTACTTCTTCGCCACAAAGTAATCTCACCCTTTAATGTATCATAAAGGTCTGGGCGTGTTGGTGTGAATGTCCAGGCATAGGCCGTGTTTTGCTGAACAATTGTGTTTTCAGCCAAATCCCAGGCAATTATGCCCGCAACATTTATATTCCCTAAGCCGAGATTTGCATCAGCCAGAGTTTTGCCGGCCGACGAAATTGAGCTATATGAGGGATTGCCAATCGGCACACGGCTTTGTACATTTACTGTAATTGTGATATTAAAATCATCATAAATGGTCATGCCACTAACCGGAATTGTTATTGTGGCATTAGTGCCCAAGACAGCATCTGCCGCAATCGAGATGTTTAGATAATTGATGCCTTCATTTTCCGTAATTGTAGGTGCAGGGTCGAATACGCCATCTGTGCCACTCACCACGGGTTCACCAAAAGTTGCTCCTGCGATTTCTTGCCAGCTCTTAAGCGAAAATGCGCTGATATCTTGGGGCAAGAGATTAATTTGACGACTATTACCGCTGCCCTCATACGGTGATTTGCCGATGGAGAAAGTTCTGGTAATCATTCCCGTGTAGTTGCTATTTTCTGTTGCGGTGATGGTCAGCTCATAGTCGTCTTTTGCCTCTTTGCCCTTGTTATTAGTAACGGTATAATCCGTGCCCTCTTTAAGCAGTTTGCCATTTAGCACAACACTGGCTATAGTTTGGGTTTGCTCCTCATCATTAAATATGAGTGCTTCGCCCAAAGTTACGATAGCATCTTCGATGGATAATATGCCATCATTACTAATCACTACCATTATCGGCCTGGTTGTCATTGTCTTGGCATTTTTTTCAATTTCAACCGTGAAGGTATAGCTACCAGCAGTAGTCTTGCTTGCTGCCATATATCCTGTCTGGTTAACAGTTAATTTAATACCTGTATAGTCTACACTGTCTAAGGCCTGTAACTGATTTTCGATAGCAGTTTTTGCCTCAGCTTCACTGCGGATATCCGCAAAGTCCAGACTGAAGTTTTTTTGCTCTATAGCAGTTTTGAACTTATTGATCATAATTTCGTCGGCATCGGTTAAGTGATAGATTACGGAAAATCCGCTTATCTTATCTTCTCCCGCTATTATGCCTCGATTATTGATTGTACCATTATTTCTCAAGTCGCCATTTACGGTCAAAGTAGCGCCAGGTTGAATATTTAAGGTAACTTCCGTGCGCACGGTTCTTTCCGTATTTGCCGGAATCGCCATGTTGGTGCTGAGGTTTATGGTTGTAATTCTCGTTGTTTCAAGGGCTTTTATCAAGCTAAGTTCACTTGCACCTGCAACTATGTTTACAGTACCGTCTGTCACATATAAACTGCCGGGGGTAGTCGCTGAATTAAACTCTACCTGCCCTTCTGCATAGGGGGCTGTGTATATTATACCACTATTAGCAAGCGTCTTGTTTGGATCATTAGTCATTATCGACAAGTTTTCGACAACACCGTCAGCGTTTACAGTGAAGCTCGCTGCATTTGTGAAGTTAAAGTTGCCATGGTTTATAATCTGACCACCGGACTGTACGGTAATCGCAGTATCAGCAGCGCAAGTTACATTGACACCTTGGCCTATGGTAAGTGTCACCTCATGATATATAGCCAAAGTTCCCGATAGTTGCAAGTCGCTATCTATTAAGATATTTTTTGTCGAGCTATTTGGCGCTAAAGCAGTGCTCAATGCCGTCATGTCGCTTACTCTGTGATAGCTACCGGCACCTTCAGCTTGATTATCGCCACCTGTTACAGTACCAACAAAAGTACCCTCATCGATAAATATACCACTATTAGTTAAACTGCCGTTTGAATTAACAGTTAAGGTACCGAAATTATTTAATGCACCATCGCTATCAATTGCTAAAGTGCCGGAGTCATTGATGGTAATATTACCGAAGTTCGTAAATGAACCATTATCTATAGCAAAGGTTGTAGAGGAATTTACCGTTATACTATCATTGCTGTTCATAGTGTAGGAAATTCCATCATCGATATACACATCACCCACAATAATGATATCTTTAACTTGACCATAATTTTTAGAGTTGAATACCGCTTTAAACTGCTCATAGCTCGCAACTTCAACGCTATCATCATGCCCTATAACGATACCACTGCCTTTGTTTTCAATGGCAATTCCGGAAAAATTAGACAAGTCTTGTACAGAATGCCACACTAAACCATAGTTTTCAATCGTACCATTATTAACAATGGTAGCATTAGCCATATTTTGCAAAGTCATACCTTCGGCGATAATAAGGGTTTTATCTTGCGGTATAGTTAGTGTACTACCTTGTGCAACAACTATGGTAGTATTGCTTTCAGCATCAAATAAAGTAACTGTTCGGACATTATCATTAGCAAATGCTGTATTCATAGATGAAACATTCTTAACCGTAACATTGCCGGCGGCATCAATAAGCAAACCCGAGCCGGATATCGAACCGCTGCCATTTATAGCACCGTTTTTCATGACATCGCCATTTGTAATCAATTCGCCGTGATTTGTAAGTATACCATTAATAACAAGGGTTACGCCGGTATCTACCGTAAGTTTTTTTCCGCTGGGGATAGTTAATGTAATGCCATTATTTATCGCCAGGTCGCTTTTTAAGGTAATAGAAGTAACCATACTATTATTAAGTGCCGCCTGCAACTGAGCAAAGGTTTTAACCTCCGCACTGCCACCCGATACATCTATACCATTTGTAAGAACAACACCATCACCTGTTATAGCACCGTTGCCAGCTATAGTACCACTATTTGCTATTACGCCGGCATTTGCTATCTCGCCATTATTTTGGATCATGCCTTGATTTATAATGCGAGCATTAGCATCTAGTGTAAGTGTAGCACCGTTTGCCACGGTGAGAGTAGAACCCTCGGCTATGGTCAGGGTTGCATATTGGGGTAGGGTGAAATTTTCGTTTATTACAATATTAGCCGTCAGACCAACTGCTAAGTTGCCGTCGCTTATGGCAGCCTTTAATTCCGCAAAAGTAGTCACATTCAAATAGTAGATTATTGTGCCACTGCCGGATATATAGCCATCTACAGATTCATAAACTTCCATAATGCCATTATTTATGATACTGCCCCTATTTGTTATATCGCCATAAGCCACTATATTACCATTATTGTGTAAGGTTATGCCGTTGCCAATAGCAAAATCTTTGCTTCGTGGCACGGTGATAGTTTGCCCTTGGAACACAGTAGCATCATCCAAAAGAGTGATGGCCGAGTCATTGAATATTGTATCAGCACCGCTTATGGTTACTAAACCATCCCATTCATCTCTGCCGCTTTGATCTGTTATGGAAGTGGTAAATATCATGGGTATGCCGCTTACCGGTTGACCATTAGAGTTGAGAGCAATGGTAGAAAAAGTTGAACCTCTGGTATAAGCCGTATCGCCTATGCCGGGTGCTCCATTATCAGTGCCGCCTATAGCAAGCACAGAGCCTCCACCAATATTGATGATGCCGCCCGTGCTATTTTTGATTATACCATAATAGTCATAGCCTGCCCCTATGCCGGCACCATCATTATAGGCCGTTCCGCCGGGTTTGCACTGCGCTACTACCACGCCGCCTGTAATATTTACTATGCCACCATTTCCGTCATAGCCGCCGCCTATGCCGGCTGCTCTGCCCATGCCCAAAGCCTCAAGGTAGCCACCTTCTATGAATACACGACCACCATCACCGGTATCGCCGCCACCTATGCCGGCTGCATTTTGGCCGCCTGTAGCATAAACTGTGCCACCCTTTTGAATATAAAGGCCGCCATTGGCTCGGGGACGATCTACATGTTCAAAAGACGTAAAACCGCCACCTATGCCGGCAGCTCCCTTGCCACCTGTGGCATGTACTGTACCGCTGTGAATAGTAATATTGCCGCCATTTGAATTTGAACTTGTTACAGGTGTCTCCGATGAATTCAAATGATAATTGCCGCCTATACCGGCACCGCCCTCACCACCTTTTGCATACAGGATAGCAGTTCCTTCATGCCCCGGAGTCGCAGCTATGTCTAAATTATATCTACTTGTTGATGCTATGCCGGCAGCATTTTTACCGCCTGTCAGGTTAACACTGCCTTCGAAAAATATTATGTTGGGCGCATCAATATTAGTTGAATATTGAGATAGAGCTGCTAGATTATCTCTCTCTGAGCAGTCAACTATAATGTCTTTCAGCGTTACATTTGTGCCGGCAGGGCCTGAAAGCACGATCGGGGTATGATAACCATCTTGCCATTGTGGGTTTAACTCTAAGGTAATCGCTTGATTGGAATAAATATAGAACATGTTATTTTCCCGGTCATAGTTATAAGGGAGGCCGCCGTTCGGAAGGCTGCTATCCCAGCCCTCTACATGATTATTAGCCGTCACCATATAAGGCCCGGCAGGGCGCGTACTGGTGTTGTCGACAACCGAAATCGTTATTGTCGGAAAGGTAAGTTCCGGCGGATAGTAGAAATTTTCATTACTTTCCGGCACCATATTATATACATAGTTGCCTGCAACAGTCATATTATAAGGTATTGTTTCCGGCACCCATGTTACATTAACCTGCCTATTTCCAACATTGGTAGCCAACTCCATATTAGTGGGGAAAGGCGGTATAGCAGCAGAGTTTTTATCATAAAATTGCTCCGCATAATAATTATAATCGCCTGCTGCCGGCCCGGGGAAATCAATTCGGGTAACCGTTATATAATTCCGACTAAATATCGGTGTGATAGTTACTGCTTCGTTAGGCATGTTAAAGCTGTAGCTTTCGCCACTACCTGTTACGGTGATACTATTGCCTTGTAAATCTCGTACCCCTATCCCCACTGTGGCAAAACCGGTATCCGCCACAGTGGTTACGTTTACCTTTTCGCCGGATAGCGCAGTGCCGGAAGGTGTGGTAGTTACTTTACCACCGATTACAGTAGGAGTTAAAATGCTATAGTTTGAAGTGCCTGCTTTAAAAACAGGCTGCACAATAACCTCATAAGCAGGCATGATAAATGTTTGCACATTGCCCGTGCCGTTCATATCAACTGATATATATTGTTTGCCATCGTCATGGTAGCCTACATTAAAATAGTTAATCGTATAATTTTCATCCGGATCACCTATCACAGTAACCACCTGCCCTGCCTCGGCATACCCTGCGGGGTCTGTGGTAGCTGTTCCGTTTAATGAAGCCATATCTACAAAGGTTATTTCATATGACGATCGCGTTATTATATCTCCGTTACCTGTGATGGCATTACCGGTGATACTTTTATCAGCCGTATCTATACTACCATTATTGATGAAAGAACCTGAGTTTTCTATTACCCCATTATTTATAAGGCTGCCATCATTTACAAGTTCTCCGTCTATGGTAATCTTGCCATTGTTGATAATGCTACCGATATTTTCTAAGGTCACGCCACTGTTTATAGCAAGCACATTGCCCTCGGGCACAGTAATGGTATAATCCTCATATACCTTAATATCTGTGTCAATAGCAACAGCAGTTTCATTTATTATGGAGTTTTTGCCCTTTTCGGTAATAATTCCTCGCCATTCATAGATATCGGATTTATCGCTTATGCCATTTGTAAAGATTATCGGTGTGCCACGAACCGCATCACCTTGTGAATTTTTGGCCTCGGTGGAAAAAGTCGAATTTACGGAAAAAGTCGTGTCGCCTATACCGGCAGAGTTAAAATCCTCGCCGCCCAATGCAAGAACAACACCACCACTAATATTAGTTTCGCCGCCGGTGATATTAGCATAATAACCCGATAAATAGCCTGCACCTATACCCGTGCCGGAATTATTAGAGCCACCCTGATTGGTGGATTGGGCGATAACCTCACCACCTGTGATATTCACGACACCGCCACTACCATTATAGCCGCCGCCGATAGCCGCCGCACGGCTTCCGCTATAAACTTCGAGATAACCGCCTTCGATGTATACCCTACCGCCGTCGCCTGTGCGTCCACCGCCGATGCCCGCAGCATTAGCCCCACCATAGGCATAAACACTGCCACCTGTTTGGATATAAGTGCCACCGTTACCGGTAGTTTCTAAGTCCGTGCGCGGTGTGCCACCACCGATAGCAGCACCACTACCGCCTATGCCATCTATATTGCCTTCACCACCGTATATACGCAAGGTGCCACTTGTTACAGTTAATTGACCGGCATTGGAACGATCTAATTGATAATAATCCGAATCACCACCAATACCGGCAGCAAGCCCCCCACCGTTTACATTTAGGCGTGTATAGCTAGGGCTGTTTTCTGCTTCGATTATTTCAAGCTGAGAACCTGCGAGCAAAACAATGCCTGCCCGGTTCTTGCCACTTTGGATTAGATTACTTCCTGTAAAATACAGTTTATTAACCGCTGTATTTCCTTTTGCAATTTCGATGGCAGCTTTATTATCTATTCTACTGGTATCAAGATCCATATTGACTAAAGTTATATTAGTGCCGGTTGGGCTGTTTAAAATAATAGTTTCATCGGCATAACCACCATTTGTATTCGGGCCACGCTTAATCGTTAAAGCCTCGTTGGTAGTAATGGTGACAGTTCCTGCCGCATCATCATAGACAAAAGGCTCTTGACCGGGAAGTGTTCGTGTGATTATATAATCACCGACTTCAATTTCCATATCAGCCGCTTTATTATTGGCATCGAGGAGAGCGACCTCCTCATCATCGAGGTCACTAAGGGGGGCAACTTCCTTATCGGCATCATCATGGACGATGATAGTTATGTAAGGAATCACCGTATCCGTCCCTAACTCAAAATCCGGCTCATCGGCGTCAATTACATAATCATATATATAAGTGCCGACTAAGGCAGGGTTAAATTCTTCTCCATCCCTCGCTTCCCATGTCACAAGCGGAGAAACCGTGCTTCCGCTTATTTCATAGGTTAGGTTAATTGTATCAGGGAATATCGGGGTTTCAGTGCTATTTATCAGGAAATACTGTATTGCCGAATATTCATCGGGAATTTGCACATTATTCACTTTGTCATTACCCTCATTTGCCAAAGCGCTAAGGGGCATTGATGATACTATTAGCATCAATGCTAAAAGCCAGGCCAGGGCTTTTTTTGCATGGTTTTTCATTAGTTTTTCTCCTTTTTTAAATGAATTTTATAGTTTAAACTCATATGATTTTATTTTATCATAAAAATAATTATAAAAAACAAATGTTGCAGAATTGCCACATTTGTTTCAAAGATTACCCTGCGCTAACCTATTTATGCCTAAAAAAACCTTCTAAAGCAAAAATCATAAAGTTTCAGTGTTTTGTGTAGCGGCGATATTGTTTGAGTTTTTGAAAAAAACATTCGACAGCATGGCGCTCTTTATATTGCCACCAGTCGCAATTCCAAGCTTCTTTGGTATTGCTTTTTGAAGGAATACAAGGACTTCCGCTTCGAGAGGAGTTAGCTTGCGGATAAGATTGCCGGTTAAGCAGGCTTTTTGTTGGCTTGCTCGCTTTTTTAGTTGACGCTAAGATTATAATTATGAGCCGCATGAGCCGGTTGTGGGTTAGTTAAATCTTCATTGAAATCTTTGCTTTGCGGAATAATCCTGCTGATGGCAACATCCCTATCTGCCAGCAACTTAATAAAACGCTCAGTCATGTACCGTTAGAGCTACCTCAAATTACACTACCTACAAGACGAGGTGTTGCGCTAACTTACACTAAAAGTTTCCGAAGCCGTAAACTTTTAGTGTAAAAAGGCATAAAAAAAGTGATAGGTCTTATATGGATACTTAAATCCTATAAGACCTATCACACTGTGATTAGTAGTCAAAAAAGATGTCACCAAACTAACTATCCCCGCCGCAAAGAGGGGGATGGAAAGGGGGAAACTTCCCCCGGCGCTTAAGCGAAGCGGATAAAAAGCAGCGGGGCTTAGGATAACTTATAGCAAACTGCAGCAGAGTAACAATTACAACTAAGCCGAAATTAAACAAGATATCAAAGCTGCGGCACCAAAATACAAAAAACACCCACAAGGGGTGTTTTTTGTATTTTGTTATTAACAGTCAAAAAAGATATCATCTGCTTTTTAAGATTTGATTTGGGGGGATTCGAACTATCGCCCAGCCTTACCGCAGCATAAACAAACATCGATTGCTAAATTGAGCAAACTTTTGCTAAATCAACTCGTGAACATTGGGGCATTGAGAATAGTCTACACTGGGTGCTTAATATAGCTTTCAATGAGGATAATTGTCGTATGCGCAAAGATAACAGCGGTGAAAATTTTGCAGTTGTTTGCCATATTGCTTTAAATTTACTTAAACAAAACACCTCAAAACTCAGTTTGAAAGCTAAACACCATAAATGCGCTTACTCTGATAATTCCTTGTATGAAATTTCATTTCAAAGTTTCATTCGTTAGCCGTATTTACTATTCTAAGTGCACTTGACAGCTGCAACTATATACCGTATAATGAAATTGTTTACATATTAGGTACTGTCGTCAATAGTTGTGAATAATGCCTTTAATGCTTAGCCGCCATGTACCAAATCCCCCCCCAGCAACAAGGGCAGAACTTGCAGCAATGCTACAGCATTATATACAGTTTAGTGCATAAATTTTAAAAGTGCAAGAGCCCAAGTATGAAAAAAGCATCTAAAAATCAGGAGGAAATAAGATGAGAAATCAGCTTAGACAATTTTTAACCAAAATGCTTTTAGTTTGTATGCTGTGCATGTTTATGCCAATAATAGCATTGGCAAATGATGTAGAAGAGGTTACACCCAATAATGATGATGGCATCTATGAAATTGAAACAGCCGCCCAGTTGGCATGGATAGCGCAGCAGGTTAATACCGGCGCTGATAACTTTGGCAGCAAAACCATCAAACTTATGAATGACATTTCTCTTAATGAGTACAACTGGCAGCCTATCGGAACAGTTGATGAAACCGCCCCGGATAACCCGGTTTCACATCCGTTTAACGGCACTTTTGATGGCAATGGTCATAGGATTAGCGATATGTCCGTCACTGGAAACGGCAATTATCAAGGTCTTTTCGGCTATGTCGGCAATATAGGCTTAATACAAAACATTGCGGAATTGAAAGGTAGAGTAACAGGTCAAGATTATGTTGGTGGCGTGGCAGGGTATAATGAGGGTACTATTATCAATGTTGTCGTCAAAAATGGTACTGCTACGGGAACTGAGAATGTAGGTGGTATTGCCGGGTATAATTCTGGGCAGATTATTAATGCTGCCAATGATGGGTTTACGGTTAGCGGTAATACGAATATAGGCGGTGTTATAGGACACAATGCCGGCGGCTCAATCACGAATGTCTACAACACAGGCACAGTTAACGGTACTGGTGATAATGTAGGTGGCATTGTGGGTTTACAAGATGGGTTAGGCAGTTCGCTTACTTACAGTTACTGGCTGAAGGTAGATGGTTCTACTCTCGATGATATCGGTAAAAATGATAACGGTGCCGATATAGATAATGCATCTTTTGATA
>CAYJDN010000006.1:21029-23311 GCA_964368925.1 uncultured Desulfovibrionaceae bacterium
TTTTCAACACAACACTTTGCTGCACCATGGACAACAGCAGGCGGCTATCCGATTTTAGATATAGACCAACTTGATTGGAGCTTTGTTGCCGATGGCACAGGCTTTGACTATGAGCAACATGATACCTTCAACATTACCACCCTCCAACAACTTGCCTGGGTGGCAAATCAAGTTAACGCCGGCAATACCTTTGCAGGTAAAACGGTTATCATTGGGGTAGATATGGATATGAGGGCTCTCGAATGGATACCAATTGGGACAAACCAAAATAGTCACGCATTTCAGGGCACTATGGATGGTGGCGGAAAGAAAATCATAAACTTGTATGCCATAAAAAGCAATAATAATTCTCCGCAAGGACTTTTTGCCTATCTCGGCGAACAAGCGGTGGTACATGACCTAAGCATACAAGGTTATTTCGAAGGAAACCAGAATGTGGGCAGTATAGCAGGAGAAAATTTTGGCACAATTATAAATATCGATAGTAACGGCATTGTAAGCGGAGATAGCTTCCTTGGTGGTTTAGTTGGTAATAATAGAGGTAATATTATCAATTCCAGAGCAGATGTTCAGGTACGCGGCAATTCGTCTATCGGTGGTATTGCAGGGAGCAATTCGGGGCAAATTAATACCGTATTGTTTGTCGGCACACTGGACACAACATCAACAAAAGGTGGCATAGCGGGCTCATCTGACAGTGACGCTACCATCACCCATGCTTACTGGCTGGGAAATTTTGCCGATAGTGCTATTGGCGATGTTACTGACGATAAGACAGGGGCATTCTTCATCGACATGGAATTAGCCGATGGCACATTACTGGTAGATGCCCTCAACGCCGGCACAGCAACTTATAATAGCATTACTCCTACACCACAACCAATTGCTTATTTTTGGGAAATGGCGGGTATTGAAGTCAATACATACCCTGTTTTTACCTTAAAAACCAGCATAGTCAGTACAGATGTCAATCTCCCCACGCTTACCCTTGAATATGGCGAAAGATATGATGCCCTTGACCCCAGCTATTTTACCTACACTTTATCAGGATATGGCGAAGCTTTTGCGGTAGATTATCTTGCTCCTGATTCATGGGAGACCGGTAACCATACCATCATTGCCATATTGAGCAATACAACTCATCAATTGAGTGCAGAGACTAGCTTGACCATTAATGCGGCGAATAATAACAATAATAACGGCAGCAATAATGGCAGCAATGGTGGCAGTAATGGTGGCAGTAATGAGGAATCTAATGATGATAATAAGGTCAATTCCGGCGAAAATCTGACTACTGAGCAACTTGATGATTTAGTTGAGGAGAATAAAGACCTTATCATGGAAGGTGACGATGAACAGCAAGTGATTATTGATTCCGAAGCCTTGGCGGATTTATTAGAGGCAGCGGAAGGCAAAGAGCTTGAGCTATCACTTGAAGACGTTGCCAATGAGGACTTGACAGAGGGACAAAAGGAGACGATTGGTGATAATCCAAGCTTTGAGCTCAAGGCAGATATAGACGGCGAAAATCTTGATAGCTTAGCAAAGGGCGAGATGGAAGTGGTTTTACCCTATGATTTGCCGGAAGATAAAGAAGTAGAGGATTTGCTGATTTATCGTGTTGACCAAGACGGCAATATATTGGAGACATATGAACCGAGCTATGATGAGGAAAGCGAAAGCCTTATTTTTGAGACAAGCGATTTCGGTTTATATACAATAGGCTATGAGCCGGAAGCGGAAGCTCCGACTACCATGTCCTTTGACGATATTGACGAAAATGACTGGTTTTATTTAGCTGTGCTCTATGTTTATCAAAACGGCATCATGAACGGCACTAGCGCAACTACCTTTGATCCCCAGGCTACCGGCAGCCGAGCCATGATGTGGATGGTGCTGGCGCGCTTGGATCAAGCAGACACTGCTACTGTAGATGGTGATATTTGGTATCAAAAAGCCTTAGAATGGGCAATAGCCAATGGCATTAGCGATGGCACAATGCCCGATGGCAGCATTAGCAGAGAGCAGTTTGTCACCATGCTTTATCGTTATCATGCCACGGAGTCGGAGCTTGGCGATTCGAGTTTGGGGCAATATCAAGATAGCGATCAAATATCGGACTGGGCAATTACTGCTATGGAATGGGCGATTGCCAATGGCATTATTCAAGGCAAAACCGCAAACACGCTTGAGCCGCAAGGCATTGCCAGCCGTGCAGAACTTGCCACCATGCTGATGCGTTACCTAAATCTTGAAGAAAATTGACAAAATTAAAATTTGTT
>CAYJDN010000007.1:0-12558 GCA_964368925.1 uncultured Desulfovibrionaceae bacterium
TAAGCGTTTTGGCAGCATAAAACTAGGCTGCAAGCAAGCAATAAAACTTTTTTCATATTTTCTCTCTTTACAATTTTTTATTAATGTAATATGTTCGTTTGAACATATCGAAAATGTATCACAATAAAATTATAAGTCAATATGAACATATACTAATTTAAATTTTAGATCCTTTGTATATTTCTTTCTATTATTTTTTGTCTTTATTTTGGTTTGTTATTTTTATTTTGGATTTTTATCTTGGATTTTTATGGAAGAAGTTAAATTAAATGACCTTGATTATAATATTTTAGCGATTTTGCTTGATAATGAACTATCAGGTTATGACGTTACACAGCGTTTAAAGCATTTTCGCCGCACAAGTCATCCTCGAATTTACACAGAATTAGGAAAATTAGAATCGCTCAATTATGTTGTCTATCGTGATGTTTCGCAAAAAGGCAAGCCAGATAAAAAGCTTTATCAGCTCACGTCTTGTGGCGTAGACTTGTTGCGTGATTGGATTTCAAATGAAAAGCATATAAAAATGCCAAAAATTAAAGATGATGAAATTATACGAATGTTATGTTTGCATTTACTTGATGATGAAAAACTTATTGAGCAATTACAGCTAAGACAAAAACACGTGCAAGCATTTGGAATGCAAATTCTTGAAGCTTTAGATCGTGATGGCAAAAAACAAAATTCCAAAAGCGATAGAAATCCTATGAGTTATTTACATGAAATGATGCAATTACTTGTAGATTGCGACTCTTATTTTATTAGTTGGTTGATTGAAAATATTCATAACGATAATAATTCAAAACAATCTTTGCGTGAATATTTAAAAGCTCATTTATAAAACACATTCTAGAAACATAGCCAAGTAAAAAATACTTGCACAATGGATTGCTCGAGAATTTTCATAATAGTGTAATTTAATTATAAAATGATATAAAATGTAAATGTTAACATAAAAAAAATTTATTTAATTTTATAAATGTTGTTTTTTTTATATTATTTCTAAATGTGTTTTATTAAAATTTCCATTAATTCACATAAAAAAAGCTTCGTATTCTTAATTTTAAAATATTTGCACCACTTGCAATGAAAATAAACTTATGCTACTTTTATAATGAAATAAGAAGAAATAGGCTTTTTTGGTGTGTACTTGAGTTTTTTTCAGGATTTTAGAAGTGTTTTTTTGTTATTTTTTCTTTTTTCAAGTTTTGTTGATTTCGCCTTTTCTATGATTTAAAGTTTTTTTAGCCTTTATTTCTTTTCATTTCAGTTATTTTAGCCTTTAATTTTGTTTTTTGCCTCTTATAAAGCTTAATTTGAATGTTTCGATAGTTTAGCATTCTTACTTCTGTTTAGGAGCGTATTTATTATGCTTTCAAAAAATGCAATTGGGAATTTAAAAAATAGATATGTGGCTATTTTAAAGAAATGTAATTTATTAAATGTTTTTGGTTCTTTAGCATTAGCTTCTCTCTATATAACAAGTGGAGCAAGTTTTGCCTTTGCTCTTTCTCCCTCGCTTCAAGATTTAGGAGGCGCAGGGGTGAAATCATATTTACTGACAATTCCTCTTGGTGATTATAATGAAGATGGAAATGAAGATGAAAAAGATAAAACTGATTGGAATAACTACATAAATAGCCTTGCATTTGACATAAAATCTGCCTACACGATAAGCACGATTGACTCTACAAGTTTAGCTTCTGATTATTTTATGACAGTTAATTCTAGAGAAAGGCAAGTTGACGGCGCATATAAAGACGTGACTTACGGCATAAAATTTAAGGGTGAAAGCTATAATCCTCTGACTTCGGCATCTGATGTGCATAAAGATCTTATTGGATTGATTGAATCTTACCGTCTTAGTAATTCACCTGATGACATAATTGAAAATAGTGTTCCTATTAATGGAAATGCGCCTGATGCAAATGCCTATACTTTTAGCGTAAAATCTATAGACGATAGTTCAACAAATCTTTATTTTGCCATAAAAAAGCCTGATAATAGCGTTTATTCTTCAAGTGGAAATAGAAAAACAAGTCCTGAAGCGCATATTAATGAAAGTTTTATAAAAAATAGCAGTGCCCAAAGCGGTGGCGCCATTTCTAACCCCTCGGGGAATGTGGTTGACAGTATACAAGGCGATTTTATTGGAAATAGCTCTGAAAATTCAGGCGGTGCGCTTTTTACTATTGGTACAGTTCAATCATTAACATCTGATTTTATTGGAAATAGTTCAAAAATATATGGTGGTGCAATTTATGCCTATGGTGGAAAAATTACTAGAGTAATTTCTGATTTTATAGCAAATAGCGCTGTGGGCGACAGTTTTGCTTATGGTGGCGCCATTGCTCTTGAATATAAATTGGGTCATGCGGCTTTAGAGAAAGCAAAAATCACCTTGCTTGAGGGCGCTTTTCTGGGCAATAGTGCTATAGCTACTGCTGATTCTGAACAAGCTATTGCCCGTGGTGGTGCGATTAGCAATGATTCTTCCTATATTACTGCTATGGTAAGTGATTTTATTGCAAATCGGGCTATAAGTGAAAAGGGTGTAGGGTATGGCGGTGCAATATATGGTACAAATTCGGCTGTTTTTAATAGCATAGCTGGCGATTTTATTGGAAATAGCGTGAGTGCTCATGGTGAAAGCCTTGGCGGCGCAATTTATACTATGGGTGTTATTTCAGAAATGACAGGCAGTTTTCTTGCTAATAGTGCTGAAAGTAATACGAATAAAGCTCTAGGTGGAGCAATTTATACTTTTGAAGATCTCACATTTAGTGCAAATGGAACAAATCATAGTATTTCAGGAAATTATACATTAAATAATGCTATAAAAGATTATAATGCTATCTATATTGATGGTGAAAATAAGGCAATCAATTTTAATTTATCTCAAAATGCTTCATATACGTTAAATGATAATGTAAAAGTAAGCGCTGATAATACTTATACTTTTAATATCAAAGGCGATGGGAGTGATACAAATTTTTATCTCAACAATGCTCTTTATAATGCAAGCGAAGTAAATGTTGATAATGCAACTTTGAATTTAGGCTCGCATAGGCATGAAGATCTGCACACAGCCAATATAGGCGATGCAAAGCTCTCGCTTATGAATAATAGCGCATTAAATATTAATGTAGACACAGTTTTTAGCAATACTATCAATGTGTTAGACGGTACAGTGAATATCGCTGATGATACACACACAATTCTTACAAAGGAAAATAGTCTAGGCACAGTCAATAATTTAGGCTTGCTTGAGCTTAAAGAAAATACAATCATTCAAGCAAATATTAAGGGTGATGGTAAGATAAGTGCAAATAATAAAAATATAAGCCTATCAAGCGCTAATAGCCATGATTTAGTTATTGAAAATGACATTTCAAATGTGCAAATTTTGGAAGTGAAGAATAATACTACATTTAGTGGCCTTTTGGCTGATGTGCAAAATTTAGAAATCACAAGCGGTCAAAAAGCAAATATTACAAGCGCTCATGGTGAAATAGGGCAAGTGAGTGGCGCAGGGCTTTTGGATATTGACGCTGATACGACAATATTTTCCTATACCAATTCAGGGAGTTTAGACATTGCAAATGGAACAACAACGACCATTAAAGCGGCAAGTACAATAGGTAATGTTACAAATAATGGTAGTATTAAAGCGCTTGCAAAGATTGATTTAATTCAAGATTTTAGTGGTAATCTCATCATTGGTGACGACATTGCTAGTGGGAATGTCACTTTAGCAAGTGGCAAGGAATTGAACATTGGGGCTGGCAAAAGTTTAACTATATATAATGGTATGCTTGATCTTTCTTATTCTTCGCTAAAAGTGGACGAAAACGCTTCTACTTTTTCAACAGGAAGTGAGGGCGTTCTAAAAGCAAAATTAGATGATTTTGGCTCTATAAGTAAAGATGGTTCTTTTACTCAGCATATACATGCGCAAGTAAATAAGAAAATAAGTAATAATGGCAAACTTATTCTTTTGACGGATAGCTTCACGGAAATGAGTAGGGCGGCCCATTTGAGCTTGAAGAATAATGCTGAATGGAATGCCTTGACCTTGGGTAGTGGCAGTGTTGAATTGCAAAATAGTGGTGGCGCTTCGATTGGCCTTACGGGTCTTTATTCACTCACTTATGTTGATGAGAACGACGCTTTTCAGGCTCTTGATAAAAATATAATGGCAGGTGACTTGAGTGGAAGCCGAATTATTAATGCTTCTGGTATCATAGAAAATTCTGACTTTGCACCGAATAGCCAAATTAATTCGACTATTTCTGAAAAATCTACTTTGAATTTGAGTGCCTTATTTAATAATATCTTGCTTGATAAAGGCTCGCTCACAAATGAGGGGCATTTAAATCTTGGCCATGTAGACATTGAGAGGGCGCATTTTTACGGTGCTATGACGACAAGTGCCAATGCGACTACAACTGTTCTTTCAAATGTGAATTTTAGCGGGGCTTTAGCAAATTCTGGCAATGTGTATTTCAAAAAGGGAGCGAATTTACAAAGCACTCTTCATATTAGTGGCGGTACTACTACTTTTGGAGGCGAAAGCCTTATTAATGGGGCAACTACGCTAACCGCTGGTACTTTGCTTGTTGATACAGCAAATAACAAGCTTGTGACTCAAGATCTTACTCTTACAGATGGAAAAATACAAATTGACTCGGGCACTCTTGATGTGAGTGCAGGTACTTTTATTTCTCAAGCAAATAATAATTTTCTTACAATAGCTTCTGGCGCTACATTCAAAGCAAATGCAAATGATTTCGGCCATATTTCACAAAGTGGAGTTTTTGACACAAATTCTTCAACTGTCAAAGGGACAATCGTCAATAACGGTACGCTCACGCTATCTGGACTTGCTTTTGATACTATGTCAAAGAGTGCTAATGTTATTTTGCAAAATTCGCAAGATTGGAAAAATCTTATATCTACTTCAAATAATGGAACTATTCTTTTTCTAAATGCCGCAGGAAAAGAGCTTGCTCTTACAGGCTATTATTCACTATCTGGCTTGATTGATGGAAATCATCAAGAAAATATTATGGCTGGTTCTATGATTAAAGCCCATGAAGCCACTTTTCATGGTATTATAAAAAATATAGATGATGCAAATATTTCGCAATCTAGCATTTTGCATGGATCAAATATCACGCTCACGGGCAATAATGCGAACAATAGCCTTTATAATTATGATGCTGGATTGAATGGTTTATATAATTATGGTACACTCAATCTTGGTGCTGTTGATGTTGAAAATGCGAATTTTAGCGGCGCATTGACAACAAATAGCGGCGGTATAACAAATGTACTTTCAAGTATAGATTTTACAGATGACATTTTGGTGAATGGCGGCGCATTAAATATAAATGCACAAGGAAAAACAGTAACTACTGAAAATATAACAATTAATAATAATGGGGCATTTAATATTAATTCTGGCACTCTTGATGTAAGCAATGCCAAACTACAGGTTGAAGTGAATGCGAATAATTTTACTACTGGCATAAATGGTGCTCTTATAGTAAATGCGAATGATTTTGGCATAATAAACAAAGACGGTAGCCTTGATGTAAGTTATTCAAATATAAAGAAAAAAATTACAAATAATGGTTTGCTTATGCTTAAAGGCTTGAATTTTGACACTATGTCTAAGAGCGCAAATGTCACTCTTCAAAATTCGCAAGCATGGCAAAATCTTATTGATACGACAAATAGTGGGAGCATCTTATTTTACAATACGGCTGGAAAAGAAATTGAATTGAGCGGACATTATTCACTTTCTGCCTTGGTGAATGGGAAATACGATGAAGATCTTATGGCTGGGACTACAAAAACTGGTTATAATGCGATATTTAACGGTATTATACAAAATACTGATGATACAAGCATAGTGCAATCTCACATTGTGAGCGGTTCTACAATCAAGCTTAGTGGCGATAATGCGAATAATATTCTCTATGCTGATAATGCTGGTTTAGGCGGATTGATAAATGATGGCATGTTGACTCTTGGTTCTGAAGAAGTAGTAAAAGCTAATTTCAATGGCTCTATCACAACAAATGCGCAAGCAATTACAAATATGCTTTCTCATATACATTTTAGCAAAGCTGTAACAAATTCTGGCACTATGGACTTCAATAAAGGGGCAACTTTTCAAGCTTCTTTTGAAATGAATAATGGTATTGCTTCTTTTAAAGACAGTTCTAGTTTTGCAGATAAGACCATTGTAAATGGCGGACTTTTCAAGGTTGATGCAGTAGAGAAAGTTGTAAGCGCTAAAGATATAACAATTAATAATGGCGGTGGATTAGAAATTAGCAATGGCACGCTAGATGTGAGTATGGGCATACTTAAGGTTGATGCAAATGCCACAACTTTTACGAATAATAGTAATGCGACACTAATAGCAAATGCGAATAATTTTGGCATGATAAATAAAGATGGCTCTTTTACAAGAAATTCGAATATAGCAAAGCAATTAAGTAATTTCGGAACACTCAAGCTCACAAATATTGGCTTTGACACATTATCTAAGAGTGCTCACGCTATTTTATATGATTCGAAAGATTGGAAAGATCTTGTCACAAGCGCAAGCACAGGAAATATCCTATTGACGAATAACGCAGGGGAAGCTATCGAATTTACAGGACTTTATTCTCTTTCTGGCCTTGTGAATGGTGTTTATAATGAAAACTTGATGGCAGGTACAACAAAAAGTGGCTATGAAGCAAGTTTTAGTGGCATTGTGGAAAATACAGATAATGTAAATATTCAAGAATCTCATATTGTTAGCAATTCTACCATTAGCCTAATGGGGAATAATGAGGGGAATATACTTTATGCTTCAAACGCTGGAAATCTTGGACTTAAAAATAGTGGTACGCTCAATTTGGGGCATGCCGATCTTGCTTTAACGCATTTTCAGTCTTCCTTGACTACTGAAATAGGCGCTATTACAAATGTTTATTCAAATATTAATATAGAAAAAGAGCTTATTAATAGTGGTGTGACACATTTTAATGAACATGCAAATATTTATCAAGGATTAACTATAAATAATGGCTCTGTGAGCTTTAATAATGGCGCAAGCATAGGCGCAGATGTGCATGTTAATGGCGGTATGTTTAGCCTTAAAGGCGGCAGTGTGGACTTGTCAAAAACGGCTTTTAATGTGCAAGATATGGCAATTCTTGAATCAAACATGGGAACAAATCTTATTGTAAATAATGAAAGTATTAGTAGTAATGCTTTAGGACAAATAACAAGCGCACAAGCCACTGTGAGTGCTAATGCTCAAGTTGATAACTTACTTGGATATGTGACGATAAAAGGTTTTGATGTTGCTATGAACTATGCCACAAGCGAATATGATGCCTTGCGTAGGGCTGCACAAATGAGCTTTGGCGATAAATCTAGTATCATTTTTGAGGGCTTAATGCTAGACACAAGTTCTGCTACTTTTGCTGATGTTATTCTCAATAAAGACAATACGTTAAGTAAATACGCAATACAAATGGGTAATGTGCAAAATGCGACTATTCCAAGTGGTGTGAATATTAGTCTTGCTGCTATACTTGGCGCAAATAATGCTGTGCTTAGCCTTGAAAGCGGGGCTAGGCTCAATCTTAGTGGAAGTATGACGGACAATAATCAAACAAGTCTTTTTGATGGCACTATTATTGTTGCGAATAATGCGATGGCTGAACTTGGTAAGGGGAGCGTTGAGAAGGTTCTTGTGGAAAGCGGCGGCAAAAGCGAACTTAGCGGCACTATTCTCAAAGAATTAGACATACAAAATGGCGCTTCTGTAAACATTAAAAAAGGCAGTGCTACGACAAGCGAAAGTACGACACTTGCAGAAAATGCGCAACTTCATGTAGAAAATGGCGCAACTCTCAACACAAATAGCCTACATCTAAAGTCAAATTTGACCATTGGCGACAGTGTTCACAGCGAGAAGGGCGGGGCGCTTATAGTTGATGGCGTGACTGTTATGAATGGGCAAATGGCCTATTTTGATCCTGCATGGATGAATGGTATAGGGATTGAGGGCGCTTCCTTTGGTGCTTTTGAGAAATTTAATAATAATACTATTGATGGAGCACTTGTAGCTGGCCAAAATTCCTTTATAGTTCTTGGCGATTCCAGTACGCAATGGGCGCAAGATAGCTTTAAAAATTCTGGACTAATTTGGGGAGAAAATCATATAACAGCGGCCTTATTTATCAATAATTCTATTGCTTTAGATGGAACATATGGCAGCATAATAATTGACGGAGTGCATACGACAGCGCCAACAACTATCAGTAATAATAGTGCAAAATTTGGGAATAATTCCTTGCTTACTATTAATGCGAATAATCTTAGCGCTAATACTGCGGCATTGAGTAGTAATAATGGTACGCTTGAATTAGCCGCAAATGCACAATTGATTATTTCTGGTGGCGAAAATGGACAAATTGTTACTGTAGTAGAGGGTTTTAGCGCAAATGATAATAGCATGAATACTGCTTGGGGTATAAGCGATACTCATGCTTATCTCAAAACTGATTCAAGTCTTATGGAAATAGCGACAAGTTCTTATGACCATAGTAAGGGCTCATATACAGTAAGTTTGCGTAAGCTCAATTCGCAAAATCCATACTTAAGCACAAGCGCAAATACTCTTCTTTCTGAAGTACAAACAAAATATTCTAGCGCCTTTGACCATGAAAATAAAGGTATTGCTTATTATAATCGCATCTTGGGTACTGGCTATCTTGGCAATGAGAGTGATAAAATAAAGGCAAAAGAAGTCACAAGCTTACATCAATTTGCAAACTTAGGGGCAAGTAATGCCATGGCCTATACTGTTGCGGATTCGGTTACTTCGCTTATTAGTGAGCATACGAGCCTTGACGGCATTGCCTCAAATGAAATCACGAGCCTTGCTATGACGGATTATAGAGAGGTTTTGCGTACTTATGAGAAGAGAAAAGAGCAAAGAGATGTTGGCGTGGGCGTGTGGTTTATGCCAATTGCAGAGCTGAGCAATGTTGACGAAAGGCAAAGTGCTTCTTTTAAAAGTGGCTATGAAGCGACAATCTTTGGTGGTTCGCTTGGTGTAGATTATGCTTTTGCAAATTATCTAACGGTAGGTACGGCTCTAAGCATGGGTGCTGGCGGTATGGAATCTGTGGGCGATTTGAATAAAACTGAAAACGATTTTCTCTTTTGGGGCGTTGGGCTCTATGGTGCTTATGAACAAGATAATTTCGCTTTAGTGCTAGATCTCAATTGCAATGGACTTCATAACGACATGAGCCAAAATACGCATGCACTTATGGCTTGGGGAAGAAATCAAGCAGAAGTAGATTCAACCGTCTTTGGAGCAGGGCTCAAGGCTCAATATAGAATTAATACTGATCTAGTAAATATAATTCCACATGTAGGAGCACGCTATACTTATATAACTACAGGAACTTATGACATTAAAGGCAATGGAGGCATAGTGGCTAATATTGCTTCTGACAGTCAAGGCGTGATAAGTGTGCCATTAGGTGTGCGATTACAAAAAGACTTTGCGCTTGTGAATAATTGGAGATTAGCGCCTCAAGTTGATGTTGGAATTGTCGCTGCCTTTGGTGATCTTAAATCTACAAGTTTAGCCACAACGAAAGATCTTAGCTTTGCTGAGAGCTATACTATGGAAAATATCTATGATTATACGCTTAATGGTGGTTTAGGTTTTGAGCTTGCAAAAGATGAATTTTCTATTGACTTTAATTATACCTTTGAGGCTTCTAAAGTAGAGAGAGCTCATGGAGTAAAGGCTCATTTTAGATATGAATTTTAGATGTGCAGATGTGGGTTTGGCCATGAAATTGAGATAATATCTCAAGATATTCCTTGCCAAAAAACAAAAGCTCTTAATTTGGAAACACACCCTAGTTGCTTGCGATTTCTTTACAATTTTTTGCTTGAGCTGAAATTTAAAAGAGCTTTATAGTAAAAAACCCTAAAATTGAAATTATTGAAAGTATTGACAAAAAGGAGATTAAGTTTTATAAATTAGGTATAAGAAAGTTGAAGGCGTTAAAAGTTGAAATTTCGCTTGATGGCTTTGTGTGCAAAGCATTCTCAATGCTTGTGTTTTACTTTGGCGAAATTTTTGAAAGCAGGGGCTGGGAAAGGCCTTGTTGATAGCATAAAGACCAGTGCAGAAATCGTACAAAGGTACGAAATGAGATTAAAAAGTTAAGAATTAGGGTACGTTTCTAAAATGTGTTTCAATTGAATTCTTTGTCTTTTTGGTACTACAGCCAAAATATTTGTTTGAACTATAATCAACCCTATTAGAAAAGTTTATTTCCACCGGCACTATGCAGTGTCAAAAGTTTTTTTTTGATCATTTATTTGAATAGATTTTACTAAGAAAAGCTTTGTTTTTTGTTAAGATGTAAGGTTTCTTCTTTAGAAACACATTTTCATTTGTGTAAAATAGCGTATTTCAGGCAGTTATTCTCAAGATTATAAAAGCAATATACAATAATTACAAGAGCTAAGATAAAATTCATTCACATCTAATGCAAGGTAGAATATTTATGAATAAGTTCAAGGTATGGCTGGACAATGCTCCAGTTACAAAAAAATTTATACCATTACAATGGGTTATTATCATTAGTGTTGTATTGATAAGCTTATTCTCCTTTTGGTCGGTCACTGCTATAAATAAATCAATAGATAGAATTATTGAAGAGAATGTAAGACATAAAGAGCAACTTAGTGCAATTATTAGAAATATGTATGTTTGCCGTGTTTTAGGGCGTGATATCTTATTGCAAGAAGATGAAAGTATAAGAAATAAGCTCTATGATGACTATATCATAGCATTTCAAGACCTTGACACAAAAATGCAAGCATTTTCTAAATTCTTATCAGGAACTCAACTCATAGAATTTGAACGCATTATTGAAGAAAAAAATGTGTATGAAGAGAGTATGATTTTGTCGGCTGATATTTGGATTGGTGGCGGTGAATATGATGATGCACTTTATGCACTGCAAGTAGTTACACCAATCGCTAATAAATTTTTTGGTAGTATTGATGATTTTTCAGACGAAGAAGAACGCTTGTTGAACATTGCTCTTGAAAAAAATAATAATTTAATATTTCAGATATTAATCTCTGGTTTTATATTAAATGCTATAGTCATTGCGGCTGTGGTGCTGTTTATTAAATTCTTTTCACAAAACATGAGCCATGCACTTGTAAAGCTTGAAAAGGCAATGTCTAGAATTGCTAGCACTGGTAACATGAGAACAGAAATTCCTAATGAATTATACGTGAAAGACGAAATCGGGCGTATTGCATTTGTTGCAAATCAAATGAAGACTATGCTCTTAGAATATTCTTTGCAAGACGTACTGACTGGCGGTTTAAACACTAAAGCTTATCACGAAGAATTGCATGACTTATTTGAAGAAGAAATAAGCAATAAAGACGTGTGGTGTGTCATTGCAGATTTAAATAATCTCAAAATTATCAATGATGTACTCGGACACTTAGAGGGCGATAATGCAATTAGAAATTCATACTATGTCCTTAATGAAAATTTCAAAATCTATGGCAAGACCTACCGTGTTGGGGGCGATGAATTTGTAGCGCTATTGAGAGATTGTAGTCAAGAAGATGTGGAAAATGCCGTTGCTACCGTTACAGCACAACTTGAAGCACTCAATGCTAATAGTGAAAATAAATATTCGATGGCCTTTGGATTTGAGCATTTTACAGGAAGTAATCTTGAAGAGTATAAAGAATTTTTCAAAATTGTTGATAAGAAAATGTATGATAATAAAATCGCAAGTAAGCAATCACGATTGCATGCTCGTGTGGTTAATCCACTAAAAAAAGAAGATATTGATATTGAATAATTGTAAAGGCAATTTGAAATAATTTGTGATTATTTGTAACAATTTAAGTGATTCTTAACATTTTAACTATCTAATAAAATTTAGTTTATACAAATTATGATAAGGTAAAGTTTTTCAATCTATTAGAGCAAAATTCTTATGTATATGATTCTCAATTTTAATGTGCGTGGAAATCACGAAGGCAAGCTTGTTGCATTGGAAAAAAATGAAGATTTTCCTTTTGATATAAAACGTGTGTATTATGTGTGGGATACCGCAGAGCAAACTATACGTGGTAAGCATGCGCATAGGAAATTAGAACAAGTGGTGGTTTGTGTTTCTGGCAGTTGCGACTTTATTCTTGATGATGGAACAAAAAGGGAAACAATACATTTAAATAGTCCTTCGCAAGGCCTTTATATAAAAAACAATATTTGGCGAGAATTTACAAATTTTTCGCAAAATTGTGTTGTAATGGTGCTTGCTTCTGAGCATTATGATGAAAATGATTATATTAGAGATTATGCTCTTTTTTTAGAAGAAATGGAAAATATTAAATGATAAGTTTTTTAGATTTACATAAAATAAATCAACAATATAGAAAAGATATTGATAGTAGTATTGAAAGAGTTCTCAATTC
>CAYJDN010000007.1:12568-22331 GCA_964368925.1 uncultured Desulfovibrionaceae bacterium
TGCGGTACAAAATACGCTATTGGTGTGGCTAATGGATTAGATGCGCTAAGGCTCATTATTAAAGCATACGAATTTGGTTTAAATGATGAAATTATAGTGCCAGCAAATACCTATATTGCTTCAATTTTAGCCATTTCTGAAAATGGCTGCACACCTGTTTTAGTTGATGCAGATAGCAATACTTATAATATAAACCTTGATTTAATTGAAGAAAAAATAAATAAGAATACAAAGGCTATTCTTCTTGTGCATTTATACGGACAAGCTGTAGAGATGGAAAAAATTTGGGAATTAGCTGATAAGTATGATCTAAAAATTATTGAAGATTCTGCTCAAGCACATGGCGCTTACTATTCAGGCAGGCGAGTGGGTAATTTGGGTGATGCTTCTGCTTTTTCTTTTTATCCTGCAAAAAATTTAGGGGCATTAGGTGATGGCGGCGCTGTCACAACAAATGATGAAGCTCTTTATAATAAGCTGAAAGCATTGGCAAATTATGGCTCATTTACACGCTATGAGCATATTTATAAAGGAATTAATTCACGTCTTGATGAAATTCAAGCAGCAATATTGAAGGAAAAACTTAAATTTTTAGATAGGGATAATGCTAGGCGTAGAGAAATTGCAAAAATATACAGATCCACTATTCATAATCCGCTTGTAAAGTTGCCAAAAACTTATGAAGAACAAGCACATGTTTGGCATCTTTTTGTTGTGCGTGTAGAAAATAGACAAAAATTTTGTGACTATTTAGAAGAAAATGGTGTTCAATTTCATATCCATTATCCAATTCCGCCGCATAAGCAAGAGGCTTATAAAGAATGGAATAAATTGACTTATTCTATTACAGAGCTAATTCATAGAGAAGTTGTTTCTTTGCCAATGAGCCCAGTTTTAACAAATGAAGAAGTAGAAAAAGTTGTTGAAGTAGTGAACGCTTGGTGCTAAGGTTCTGTTGTTAATTCTTTGTTTTTCAAAAAGGAAATGGTAAATAAAGAATTAATAAATAAATTCAGTGCTTTATAGAGATGATTGTTTATGAATACAAGAAATAATAGAGTTTTGCTTTTTTTTTGTTTATTTTTGCTTTACATGTCGTGGGGGTCAACATATCTTGTGACCTCTTTTGCTTTAGAATATGCGCCGGGGCTTAGTCTTGCAGCTTTGAGAATGACGCTATCAGGCGTAGTATTACTTATTTTCACTCGCATAAAGGGCGAAAAATTTATATTCACTAAGGCAGATTTCAAAAATCATATCTTTCTTGGTTTCTTTCTTGTTTTTCTTGCCAGCGCTCTTATTATGAAAGGGCAAGAAACGGTTTCTTCGGGCACAACAGCGATGATTTTGGGTATTGTGCCAACTTTAATGATACTTTCAGATTGGTATTTTGACAAAATTCGTCCTTGCATAAAGCAAATTTTTGGTATTGCTGTTGGTTTTTCTTCTATAGTGTGGATGCAGTGGTATCAGGGGAATAATGGGCAAACTTCTATAATTGGCTTTAGTTTGATTTTCATTTCTGCGCTAGGCTGGATATATGGCTCACATATGAGTACGCATTTGAAAGATGCAAGTCCTATGTCAATTTTTAGATCTACAGGTTTTATCATGCTTTTTGGTGGGCTTGAAAGTCTTATTTTTGCTGTGTTGATTGGTGAAAATATTGCTGAGATTAACCTCTTTTCGCCTTTATTATTTATTCTTTGTATCCATGTTTTATTGAATATTGTCGGGTATGTATCTTATTTTTGGCTTTTGAAAAATACACGTCCGATGATTGCAATTTCTTATGAATTTGTAAATCCTGTTATAGCTCTTTTTCTTGGCTGGCTTTTTGCTGGAGAAAGCGTAGATTTGGCTCTTATGATTGCTTGTGTATTTCTTGTGAGTTCAGCTTTTTTTGCCATTGCTAAAAAACACGATAGATAAATCTAGCCTCTTTATAAAAAGGGTCTATAAAACAGTCTTTTTTTGAACTAGGGCTGTTTTTTTATATTTAAATCATAGCTTAATTTAATTGCTTGACAATATTTAGACCTTATGACATTTTGAAACATACCCCATAGGGGTATAAGGTATAACAAAATTGTGAGGATAATATGAAGCAGTGCATGGATGTTGAAGCCATACAAAAAAGGCTGAAAAAAATAGAGGGACAAGTGCGTGGTGTTCAAAAAATGGTAGAATCTGACAAACCTTGTGAGGATATACTGATTCAAATTGGTGCAATAAAATCGGCTTTGCATAAAACAGGGCAGGTTATTTTAGAGGGGCATATGCATCATTGCGTTTTAGACGGATTAAAGCAAGGAGAAGAAGGTAAGACAATTCAACAGCTTATTTCTGCTCTCAATCAATTTTCAAAAACAATATAACTATAGGGTACTGATTATGTCTAAGTATATTTCTTATCTTAATTCAATTCCAATGCTGTGGATTTCAGGCTTATTTTTGCTTGCAAGCTTCATCACAGAATATATTTTGCCGCTCCTGGGGTCAAATTTTAGCTTTGCTATAAATCCTGCATGGGTTTCTTTGTTTATTTCGGGTATTCCTCTTGCATATTTAGCTATAAGAAATACTATGCAAGGGCGCATAACTTCGCCGCTTTTGATTACTATTGCAATGATTGCAGCTGTTTATATTGATGATATTTTTGCAGCTGGCGAAGTTGCCTTCATTATGGGAATTTGTGAATGGTTAGAGGATCGTACAATTGAAAAGGCGAAAAAAGGTATTGAGATTTTACTCAATCTTGTGCCTTCGACGGGTAGACGTATCAGCATTACTGATAATGGAGAAAATAAAGAAGAAATAGTTAATGCTGAAAACATTAAAATTGATGATATATTACGCATATTTCCTGGCGAATCCTTTCCAGCTGATGGTATAATTATCGAAGGCAATACTTCTATAGATCAATCAATTATGACAGGCGAATCTTTGCCAGTAGACAAGATTGAGGGTGATGAGGTTTTTGCTGGAACAATCAATCGTTTTGGTTCTGTAGATATTAGGGTGACAAAATCTTTTGCTAATTCTTCGCTTCAAAAAATGATCAAACTTATTGAAGATGCTGAAAACAATAAAGCGCCAATGCAAAGAACTGTAGATAGATGGGCGGCGTATATTGTTCCTGCGGCTTGCATCATTTCTATCGTAACTTACCTTGTTTTTAGATTTTTCTATAATATGCCAAATGAAGCATTGTTGCGAGCAGTAACAATTTTAGTTGTCTTTTGTCCTTGCGCTCTTGCGCTTGCTACTCCAACTTCGATTATGGCTGCTATAGGGCAAGCGACAAAGAATGGTGTTCTTATTAAATCTGGTGAAGCCCTTGAAAAAATGGGAGAAATTTCAACAGTTGCCTTTGATAAAACGGGCACGCTTACTCATGGTAAATTAAGTGTGAGCGATATTGTAAATGTTTCTCAGTTTGACGATGCTCAATTTATTTCGCTCCTTGCTTCAGCTGAAAGCCGTTCTGAACATCCTATTGCTAAGGCCATAATGCAGTATGCAAAAGAGCAAAATGTTCAAATTGCAAATATTAAGAATTTTGCTATGGCTGTTGGTATGGGCGTGTTTGCAAGCATTGATGGTAAAATTATTTATTGTGGAAATGAAAAATTGATTAGTAGCAAAACTTCAATTGTGCTGAATGAAGAAATGCGAGCAAAATTGAATAAATTGTCGGAAGAAGGTAAGGCAAGTATATTAGTTGCTGAAGAAAATCAGCTGCTTGGATTAGTCGGCCTTTCAGATACAATTAAAGATAATGCAAAGGCTTCAATTCTAGATTTAGAAAAAGCAGGAATAAACAAAACGGTATTATTGACTGGCGATAATGAAAAAAGCGCAAATTATATATCCTCACAAGTGGGCATAAAAAGTGTCTATTCGTCGCTCTTGCCTGAAGATAAAGTGCAGGCTGTGAAAGAATTATCGCAAAATGACAATCAAGTTTGTATGGTTGGCGACGGCGTGAATGATGCACCAGCGCTAAAAACAGCTTCGGTGGGTATTGCTATGGGTACTATGGGAAGTGATATTGCAATTGATGCCGCTGACATAGCGATATTAGGCGATGATATAACAAAAATTTCCTATATCAAAAAATTATCAAATGCCACACTTTTTTCTATCAAATTCAATATCACACTTTCTATGGTGATAAACTTCGTTGCGATTATCCTTTCTGTGAAAGGCTGGCTCAATCCTGCGACAGGTGCATTAGTGCATAATGCTGGCTCTGTGCTAGTTGTGTTAAATGCCGCTAGATTGTATGAAAAGAAAATAATCTAAATTATATAAAAGAAATAAAAGCTTATAGGATTACATGAAATAGTCTAATATTTTATATAGTTATAGTGTTTATCAATTATATTTAATGCCTTTGTTGTCAAAAAATAACAGAGGCATTTTTATTTTTGCTTTTGTTCGTCGCTTTACTCCCTCATGGAAATAGGGTAGTAATGGATAAATTGTCGTGGGTGACAAGCGCTATTCGTGATTATATTTTTGAACAAGCAAGTTGGAAAATAAGGAGCTATTATGTCTTTAGCAAATATTATAATATTGGCGACAGGCGGGACAATTGCTGGTGCAGCCGAATCAGAAACAAATTTTACAAATTATAAGGCTGGTTCATTATCTGCCAAAGATTTGATTGATGCCGTACCTACGATTGTCAATTTGGCGAATGTTCGCTCAGAGCAAATCGCCAATGTTCCAAGTGAGAGCTTTACTTTTACAATTTTACTCGATTTAGCAAAGAGAATAAATACACTTTTACAAGAGGACGATTGTGACGGAATAGTTGTCACGCATGGTACTGATACTCTTGAAGAAACTGCGTATTTTCTCAACTTAGTTGTGAAGAGCACAAAGCCAGTTGTCATAGTTGGTTCAATGCGACCAGCAACGGCTATTGGAGCTGACGGGCCGCTTAATTTACTTGATGCTGTAGGGGTTGCGGCAACAAAAGAATCGCATAATAAAGGTGTATTGATTGTTTTAGACGGACAAATCATAGCCGCCAGAGAAGGCACGAAGTCTAATACTTTATCTACTGAAACTTTTAGAGCACATGAAGTGGGCATTCTTGGCTATGTGATTGACTTTAAAGCTCAATATTATCGCAATGTTATACGTAAACATACTATAGAAAGTGAATTTGACATAATGCAATTAAATGCCTTGCCAAGAGTGGATATTGTCTATGAATATCTTGGAGCGTCTACGACAATGCATAAGGCAATTATTGAAAGTAAGCCTGATGGCATTGTTATTGCTGCGACGGGTAATGGTTGCATGTCTGATAAGGTGGCTTTGCTTTTTGGTGCGGCAAGACAGCATGGAATTACAGTTGTGCGCTCGTCACGTACTGGTTCTGGGGTGATTACTCCAAGCCCAAGTGATGTTGAAAATGGCTTTATTGCTTCAGATAATCTAAATCCACAAAAAGCAAGAATACTCCTTACTCTTGCTTTATTAAAGACGAAAGAACCGCAAAAGATACGTGAAATGTTTGCAAAATATTAGAAACATATTCTAGTATGTGATTTTTATTGATTCTTTTGCTTCTTTTTAACACTTGATGACTAAATGGATTTTCTGCATTCATTCTTTAAAATTTGTGAATAAGAAAAAAATTACAGATAATATGTTTCAAAGTGTTTGATATTGTATCAAATTATTTTTTCGCTATATAGTCTTTTCTTTTAAAAAGGCTCTAAATGCAAAGCTTTATCTTGTTTTTATGCTATGCCTAAGATTTGACGTGCAGCTTGAAGGATATCGTCTTTGCTTTTTCCATCAAATTCATCTTTTACCATTTGCATATCGGGGGTGAGTGGTGTTCTCCACCAGCCTTTTCGATGATTGTCATTATGGCCATCAAAGGCGTCTCTTTTAGCGCTTAGCGTATTTTTCTTTACACCTAAGGCTTGAGAAGCACGATAGAAAGCTTCTTGTTGAGTTACAAGAGGGTAGAGCGTGGTGTGTTTAAATTCGCTAAAACAATAGGCAACGACGTTTAATTTATAGCGTATTTCATCAGTGATTTTATCATTCTTACGTGGTGTTACTTGTGGGTAAGAATTTTTTTGGATTGGCTTTTCATTGTTCCTATTGAGCGCAACTTCAGATTTGAGCAGAATAGATAGAAAAATTTCCTTACTATCACTATTCTTGTCAATAATGCTTTGTTCCATGCCTTCTTGGGCAAGTTGCTTAATTTGCTGCAATAATTCTTTCATAAAATCTCCGTAAAACTCCATAAAATCATTTTATAAAAGCTAGCTTTAAATACAAAAAATGTCAATGTAAAGTTTTATAAAAGTTTTTGTAAAATACATTATTCTCAAGCTATTGATTTTCCATGTATTGATATTTATTTTTGTTATGTTAAATCTATGTACACTTTGATACAAAATGTCTATAAAATAAAACTTGCTAAAACTTTTGTTTTCATGTTTAATCCACCTTGCCCTAGAATATATGGGTAAGACAGTTCGTAACCATCCTGTCTATAAACAAAACTAGGAGCGACTTTTAGCCTTTTTTTAGGTGGAAAGTTGTTTCTCTATGAGGAGAAAAAATGAATAATTCTTTGGCTTTGTTATTTTATCAATCTACTTTTAATAAATTCATTAAAACTTTTATAAAAGAAATGAGGCTTTCATAAAATGTCGAATGAATTGCTTTTAATAATTTCTTTGTTTTTGATTTATGGTTTAGTACTTGTATTTTACAGACTTTTTGGAAAAATGGGGCTTTTTGCTTGGACAGCAATAGTAACAATAGCGGCAAATATTGAAGTGCTTATGCTTGTTGATGCTTTTGGAATTGAGCAAACCCTTGGAAATGTTTTATTTGCCTCTTCTTTCTTAGTTTCTGACATATTATCAGAAAATGAAGGAAAGGCTGACGCAACTTTAGCCGTAAAAATTGGGGTTCTTACAAATATATCTTTTATTATGATTTCTCAATTATGGCTACAATTTACACCAAGTGCTAACGATTTTGCCTTTTCTGCAATAGAGCAAATTTTTTCTAACACTCCAAGAGTTATGTTAGCAGGGCTTTTAGTCTATGCCTTTACACAATATATAGATGTGCAATTATACCACTTCTTATGGAAAAAAGGACAAATCATTTTTAAAGATAGTCAAAAAGGTCTATGGTTTAGGAATAATTTTTCTACTCTCATCTCTCAACTTCTAAACACTATTTGCTTTACCTTTGCTGCATTTTATAATGTATATGAATTGGAAATATTGATAGATATTACTATTTCTTCTTACCTTATTTATGTCATTACAAGCCTTTGTGATACACCTATTGTCTATATTGCTAGGCGTATAAAGGGAAAAGCAAATGGTTAAAATAATTTAACTTTAATCTGCTTATTTTCTTAGATTTAAATAATTTTTAATCTAAAGCAAACTATAAGATAGTCGATAAGTAGTTTGAGAGCGGTACTGAGTTTAGTATTGCGTCTTTTTAACAATTTTACAATAATTTTAGTCGAATATAAGGGGTCTAGTATGAGGTTGACTTTACTAAAAAAAATGCTGTTGTTTATTTTAGGACCGGCTATTTTGGGTCTACCAATTTTAACCTTTCTTGCAAGTATGACAGCCTCATTGAACTTGGTTTCTGCGGTTGATGATCAAATGCTTGAACTTGTAGAAGTGCAAGCAAGTGAAATTGACAATGTGGTGCATTATTTGCAAAAAGTGAATCAAACCTATGGCGCATTGCCTAATATTGAAAATTATGCAAGGCTTTATGCTACCAATCCTATTTCTTTGCAAGCGGAAAGTTCTAGAAGTGCTGCTAATCAATATTTAGGCGAACTATTAGACATGTATCCTGAAATTTCTGCTGCTTATTTAGTGGGGCGTGCAGGGACAATGATCGCAAATCCAGATACGCAATTCATAGGTACAGATATTTCCGATTATCCTTCCATTATTTCTGCTTTGGCTGGCAAGTCTGATATTGAAGTTCGTGTAAGTAGAACTTCTGGAAAATTAGGTACTTACCTAACTGCTCCAGTTGTAGACAATGGCACTCAAGAAGTGCTTGGTGCATTAGTTTTTAGGCTCAATTTAGATTCGCTTTATGATAAAACAGTGGGTAGAATTGATCTTGAAAATAATATGGTAAGCTATGTATATGATTCAGATTTTAGAATCGTAATGGATATGCATGATGAACATGTTGGTAGAAAAGATGGCAATCTTAGTTATCTTCAAGACATGAAAAAAGCTCCACTAGGGCTTGTTAGAATAAACACTGATGAAAAAAAGAGTGTGGCTCATTATGCACTTATTCCTAGTCTAGATTGGTATATTGTACTTGATACGCCAGTTGAAGATCGTATTGCGCCATCTGAAAGACTTTTCTTTGAAATTGGACGAATTGCTTTATTTATTATCATTGTTATGAGTGCAATTATTATATATGTTGCTCGTGGCATAGCTATTGCCTTACGTGAAGGTGCTGAAATTGCTACCTTTGTTGCAGCGGGTAATCTCAAGCTTACAGATGAGCATATTAAACATATTACTAAATTAGCCGCACAGAAGAATGAAATTGGTGATCTTGCGCTTGGCCTTGGCGTGATGATACAAAACTTAGAAAAAATGGTAAAATCTTCAGAAGAAGCCACAAATGAAGCGAAGGCAGCTGTTGCTGTTGCTGAACAAGCAAAGCATGAAGCTGATGAAGCGGCGGCTCTAGCAGCGCAAGCAAGGCGTGAAGGTTTATTAGACGCTGCAAAGCAATTAGAAGGTGTTGTAAATGTTGTTGCATCTGCTTCTGAAAAGCTTACTCAGCAAATTGAACTTTCTTCAAGAAGTGTGAGCGATCAGGCTGAGCGTATTGCGGATACTGCTTCAGCTATGGAACAAATGAATTCAACCGTACTTGAAGTAGCAAGAAATTCTGGTGAAAGCGCTCAAATTTCTGAAAACACAAGACAAAAAGCCTTAGCTGGCGCTCAGATTACTGAAAAATGTAAAAATTCTATATTAGTTGTGCAAGAAGAATCTTTGAAAGTTCGTAATAATATGAATGCCTTAGCTGAACATGCTCAATCCATTAATACTGTTATGGGCGTTATTACAGATATTGCAGATCAAACAAACTTATTAGCACTCAATGCCGCTATTGAAGCAGCTAGAGCGGGTGAAGCTGGACGTGGTTTTGCTGTTGTTGCTGATGAAGTTCGTAAGCTTGCTGAAAAAACTATCACTTCAACAACTGATGTTGCAAATGCAATTTCTGCCATACAAACAAGTACAGAAAATAATGTAAAGCAAGTAGATGTAGCAGTTCAGGGCATTGAAGAAGCAACGGCTCTTGCAACACAAAGCGGTGAAGCATTGAGAGATATTCTTGAAATGGCTGATCTTAGTGCCGCTGGAGTTCGTACAATCGCAACAGCGAGCGAAGAACAATCTGTTACGGTGCGTGAAGTGACTTCTTCAATAGAGCAAATCAATGATATTGCTACTGATACGAACAATGCTATGGTAGAGGCGGCAGATGCTGTTACCGAACTTTCAGCCCAAACGCAAGAACTATCAAACATTATTGATCAATTAAAGCAATAATACTATAGAAAACTGAAGAATAATAAGTAATTATAGCAGAAGAGCAGGTATATTTATATATCCGCTCTTCTGCTATAATTTTGCTTTACATCTACAAGAATTGAGGCTACTTTTCTCTATAAACGCATTTTAGA
>CAYJDN010000008.1:0-22302 GCA_964368925.1 uncultured Desulfovibrionaceae bacterium
AGCATAGGGAAAAATAGGGGGTTTTTAGAGCTAAAGTTTTTGCAATATGCTATAACTTGAGTGCTTTGTACTATATATAGTACACAAGGAGTATTCTGTTTATTTCAAACAAAATGTACTTAGAAATTACATATTTCTAGTGCACTTGTTTATTGCGCTTTAGAATTTCAGGGCGCAGAACGGAGAACCATGAACGCACTCAATAAGATTAGACTTCTTACACCAGGGCCGACTGAAATTCCTGATCGTGTAAGACTTGCTATGGCGCAACCTATGATTCATCATAGAAAGCCAGAATTTGTTAAAATATTAGATGAAACACAAGTTCTATTAAAACAGCTCTTTGGAACAAAAGAAGTTGTGCTTCCACTTGCTTGTTCAGGCACTGGTGCTATGACGGCGGCGGTGCATACTCTTTTTAACAAGAGTGAAAAAGTTCTTGTCATAAATGCTGGGAAATTTGGCGAAAGATGGACAAAGATAGCTCAAACACATCAATTAAATGTCATTGAACATGTTTTAGATTGGGGCAATGCAATAACTGGTGCTGAATTAGACAGTTTATTGTTGCAACACCCTGATATAAAAGGTGTTTTTCTTCAGATGAGCGAAACAAGCACTGGCGCTCAAATGCCTATTGAAGAGCTTGCTAAAATTACTCATGCAAAAAATATCTTGCTCATAGTTGACGGAATTTCTGCTGTTGGCATAGCTCCGTGCCCTATGGACGATTGGAAGATAGATTGCTTGCTCACAGGCTCACAAAAAGGGCTTATGCTCCCTCCTGGTCTTGCTTTGATTTCATTATCACAAAGAGCTTGGGAAAAAGCTGAAAAAGTTGATGCTTCTTGTTTTTATTTCAACTTATTGAAAGAAAAAGAAAATTGCCTAAAAAACCAAACATTATTCACTTCACCAGTGAGTCTTCTATGCGGTTTGCATGAAGCATTAAATATGTTGATGCAGGACGGACTTGAAGAAGTATATAAAAAGCAATGGGCACTCACTCAAATGACACGTAAGGCTTTGGAAGAATTAGGTTTTACACTTGCTGCAAAAGAGCATTTTGCATGGGGTGTAACTGCTGTTTTTATGCCTAATGGTTTGGATTCTAAGCCTATTGTAAAAAATATGTATGATAAATATAACATCATAGTAACCCAAGGCCAAGCCCCTATGGCTTCCCAAATGCTGCGTATGGGGCACATGGGGCATGTTGACTTTGCTGACATTTCTGCTGGCATTTACGCTTTAGCGAAATCTATGGAAGAAATATACAATATTCCTTTCCCTCAAGGAGTAGTAGAAAGAGCACTAGACACCTATTTTTCACTTGCCCAATAAGCTCATATATTAGGCTGTGCATTTAAATTAAAGGCAGGTTCATTCATTAAGATTGACCCTGCTTTACTCTTTATAGCATTTTTCAAAAGCATTGCGAAAAATGCTATAAACTCATCATTTGAGTTTAAGCGAAATTGATGAGCAAAAAGCACGAATAGAGTAAGCTTTGCTTGCTCGTTAAATGAGTGCTTTTTGGATACTATTAAGGGTAAAGCAGTTTTAAACAGTATGAAAACTGCTTTAAAAAAGCTAGAGCATATCAATAAAAACAAGCACAAATATAATTTAGCCACTCACCCTAGTTTTTTCAAACTTGGGAGGTAAAATCTTAATTATATAGTTTGTTTAGATTGATATGCTCTAAATTCTATACTTTCATATCTAATGTAGCGCCTACCATCTCATCTTGAGTTTGGATAGTTGCCGCATTAGCTTCAAAGCCACGTTGATATATTACTGAAGAGGAAAACTCTCTTGCATAATCCACATCATTCGGATTTGGATTATCCATATTTTGGCTTGTTTCATCATTTTGCGATGTAGGAACTGTAATGTCTACAACATCACCACTGACTGAACGCATTGCTCGATCTTCATCAACAGAAACTTCAACGCCATTACGATTAGTGCCTTCATTGAAATCTGCTCGCACAGCTCTATAGTCTTTGGTTTGTCCATTGGCTACATTATGCGCATTGATGAGAGTACCAGTAGAAAAGGCAGTCATGCCAGATAAAGGTGCTGCAAAAATATTCATACATTTCTCCTATAGGAAAAAGTCTAACTCAGCCTTAAAGTAATCATTCTTTCAATTTATGTCAAGCCAAGGTCTAAATGTCTTGTCAACGTGAACAGAATTTTACTCTTTCTGAAAGTTTGCAAGAACTAGCCCTGCAAACTTCCAATAATCAAGTAAAGCTACTAACCGATTAAGCTAGCTGCTAACTGTGGCATTGTGTTTGCTTGTGAAAGCATAGATACCGCAGACTGAGTAAGAATTTGGTTTTTAACAAAGGTTGTCATTTCTTGAGAAACGTCGATATCACGAATACGAGATTCAGATGCTTGAACGTTTTCAGTCATAATTTCTAAGTTTGAAACTGTACTTTCTAAACGGTTTTGTAAAGCACCAAGGTGTGCACGAACATTATCTTTTGAGATGATCGCTTTTTCAACTTCTTTTAGCGCTTTAGCCGCAGCTTCTTGGGTTGAAATTGTGTAGCCATCACTTGTAGTAGCTGCGCTATTACCTACACCTAATGATGAAGCAGTTACTTCGTCAATTTGAATGTAGTAGTAATCTTCCGCACTTTCGTTAGTTGCACCAAAGTGAACTTTCATTTGACCAACAGAGTTTAGGTTTGTAGCACTTTCACCAGCGTAGTTACCATTCGTAGAAGAAAGTGAACCATCTAACAATTTAATATTGTTGAAGTTGGTTGCCTTTGCAATACGAGTGATTTCAGACGCCATTTGTTGATATTCTGAATCAATAATTAGACGTTGTACTGAATCGTAGTGACCAGTTGCTGCTTGTTCTGACAATTCTTTCATACGAATCAAGTTTTCATCGATGATTTGCATTGCGCCGTCAGCAGTTTGGATAACAGAAATAGCATCATTCGCGTTACGAATACCTTGCTTCATTGAAGCAATATCAGCACGCATAAGTTCACTAACTGCCAAACCAGCAGCATCGTCAGCTGCTGTATTGATACGTAAACCAGATGATAATTTCTCAATTGAGCTTCCAAGTTCTCTATAGTGTCCACTAAGTAAACGTTGGGTGCTATTAGCCATTGTGTTGGTATTAATAGATAACATACTCATAATTAAATTCCTCCGTGAATTCAATCAAAATTTAAGGACACACACCTTCCGTGGCATGCTAGACCTGTCCTCTTACAGCTCTTAACGACACTTTCTATATTCACTTTAGGGCAAAATTAAAAAAAATTAAACTTTTTTTAATAAATAATTTCAAGCTGTTAAATGAAAAAGAGCCGACAACTTTCATTGTCGGCTCTTTTTTCGATAAAGAATTTATTTCAATTATCCAATAAGACTTGCTGCTAATTGTGGCATTGAGTTTGCTTGTGAAAGCATTGACACCGCAGATTGAGTAAGAATTTGGTTCTTTACAAAGGTTGTCATTTCTTGAGAAACGTCGATATCACGAATACGAGATTCAGATGCTTGAACGTTTTCAGTCATAATTTCTAAGTTTGAAACTGTACTTTCTAAACGGTTTTGTAAAGCACCAAGGTGTGCACGAACATTATCTTTTGAGATGATCGCTTTTTCAACTTCTTTTAGCGCTTTAGCCGCAGCTTCTTGGGTTGAAATTGTGTAGCCATCACTTGTAGTAGCTGCGCTATTACCTACACCTAATGATGAAGCAGTTACTTCGTCAATTTGAATGTAGTAGTAATCTTCCGCACTTTCGTTAGTTGCACCAAAGTGAACTTTCATTTGGCCAGTAGAGTTTAGATTGGTTGCACTTTTACCGCCGTAATCTCCATTAGTAGAAGAAAGTGAACCATCTAACAATTTAAGATTGTTAAAGTTAGTTGCCTTTGCAATACGTGTGATTTCTGAAGCCATTTGTTGATATTCTGAATCAATAATTAGACGTTGTACTGAATCGTAGTGACCAGTTGCTGCCTGTTCTGACAATTCTTTCATACGAATCAAGTTTTCATCTATGATTTGCATTGCGCCGTCAGCTGTTTGGATAACAGAAATAGCATCATTAGCGTTACGAAT
The DNA here is from genome assembly GCA_964368925.1 of uncultured Desulfovibrionaceae bacterium. Taxonomy (GTDB): domain Bacteria; phylum Desulfobacterota; class Desulfovibrionia; order Desulfovibrionales; family Desulfovibrionaceae; genus CAYJAZ01. The sequence goes on from CAYJDN010000008.1 coordinate 4,111, forward strand.
ACCTTGCTTCATTGAAGCAATGTCAGCACGCATAAGTTCACTAACTGCTAAACCAGCTGCATCGTCAGCGGCGCTGTTAATACGTAAACCAGATGATAATTTCTCAATTGAGCTTCCAAGTTCTCTGTAGTGTCCAGTAAGTAAACGTTGGGTGCTGTTAGCCATTGTGTTGGTATTAATTGATAACATACTCATAATTAAATTCCTCCGTGAATTCAATCTATCAAAATCTGAATATACACAGCCTCCGTGCCATGTAATAGCTATTCAGTTATCTTTCTTATCGTCATACCAAGTAAAGACTATAGGGTTTTTTGAATTAAATTTTTTTTCTTAATTTTTTCTAAAATAACTCTATATTTTCAATGTTTTCAAAGAACTTACAAGAATAACTTGTGTATTTATCAATATTTATCAATACTTATCTATATTTATGTCAATTAAAGCGTGTTTCTACTACAAGCAAAAGCAGAGAAATCACTACTCTGCTCTATGCTTAATTTTAAGCAAAAGGATTAATTTAGAGACATACCCTAGAATATATAGCTAAGAGCCGTTTTTAAAAGAATAAAAAATGCTCTACTATTTTTGATAGTATAAAAGAGCCAACAATAAATGCTGGCTCTTTGGCTTGTAGATTAAGTTTGCAAATTATCCGATGAGGCTCGATGCTAATTGTGGCATTGAGTTTGCTTGTGAAAGCATTGACACCGCTGATTGTGTAAGAATTTGGTTCTTTACAAAGGTTGTCATTTCTTGTGAAACGTCGATATCACGGATACGAGATTCAGATGCTTGTACGTTTTCAGTCATAATTTCTAAGTTTGAAACTGTACTTTCTAAACGGTTTTGTAAAGCACCAAGGTGAGCACGAATGTTATCTTTAGAGATAATTGCATTTTCAACTTCGATAAGAGCTTTAGAAGCGCCTTCTTGAGTTGAAATACTGTAGCCATCGCTTGTTGTAGCTGAGCTATTACCTACACGTAATGAAGAAGCTGTTACACTGTCAATTTGAATGTAGTAGTAATCTTCTGCGCTTTCGTTTGTTGCACCGAAGTGAATTTTCATTTGACCAACAGAGTTTAGGTTTGTAGCACTTTCACCAGCGTAGTTACCATTTGTAGAAGAAAGTGAACCATCTAACAACTTAATATTGTTGAAGTTGGTTGCCATAGCAATACGTGTGATTTCTGAGGCCATTTGTTGATATTCTGAATCGATGATTAGACGTTGTACTGAATCGTAGTGACCAGTTGCTGCCTGTTCTGATAATTCTTTCATACGAATCAAGTTTTCATCTATGATTTGCATTGCGCCGTCAGCAGTTTGAATTACTGAGATTGCATCGTTTGCGTTTCTGATACCTTGCTTCATTGAAGCGATGTCGGCACGCATAAGTTCACTAACTGCCAAGCCAGCTGCATCGTCAGCTGCACTGTTGATACGTAAACCAGATGATAATTTCTCAATTGAGCTTCCAAGTTCTCTGTAGTGTCCAGTAAGTAAACGTTGGGTACTATTTGCCATTGTGTTCGTATTAATTGATAGCATACTCATAATTATATTCCTCCATGAATATATTATAAAATTTACTGAAGAATGTCGCTTCCGTGCAACATTTGTTCATTCAGTTACTAAGCTTATCGGTCTAGACTATTTTTAGTTTAGGCTTTTTATAAAAAAAATTACAAATAAAAAAGAGCCATAAAACACAAGGCTTTACAACTCTTTATTCTATCTTAGACAGATTATAGTCAATGTTTTTTGATTGTTTTTCGATTTTTTTTCGACTTTTTTTACTTCTCGACTTTTGACGGCAACTATATATATAGTTATATTTATTTCGCTATAGAATAGACCGTGTTTCTAAATCTCTTTCTATGCAAACAAAGCTTGTGTATAGGACATCAATGAATTTGAATGTGATGCCATAGCTGTTGAAGATTGCAAGAGGATTTGATTTTTTGTAAAGTTCGTCATTTCCGTAGCAACATCAACGTCACGAATACGAGCTTCAGCGGCAACAGTATTTTCATATTCGATTTCAATATTTGCCACAGTACTATCTAATCTATTAGACATAGCGCCAACATGACCTTGCACTTTTGCTAAAGAAACAATAGCATTTTCAATAGATTGTAGTGCATTTGAAGCGCCTTCTTGTGTGAGCACATTCGCCCCAGCACTGCCCGCAGGAGCGCCATCACCAACACCTAAACTATCTGCTGACATACTTGGTATGTCAAGATCATGGTAGTCGGTTGATTCATTAGAAGCGCCAAAATGTATTCTCATTGGATCTCCACCCTCTTCAGAAGAAAGTGAGCCATCAAGAAGTTTTTGCCCATTAAATTCAGTAGCCGCAGAAATACGATTTACTTCATCAGCTAAGGCCTGATATTCAATGTCGATAATTGCACGTTGTTCAGCGGTGTATGTGCCATTTGAAGCTTGTGTGGCAAGCTCTTTCATGCGCACTAAGTTTTCATTTATGCCTTGTAGTGCACCGTCCGCCGTTTGAATTACAGAAATACCATCATTTGCGTTGCGCAATCCTTGCAACATAGCCGCCGCATCAGCACGCATCATTTCACTTACAGCAAGTCCAGCCGCATCATCAGCCGCAGTAGTTATGCGTAAACCAGATGACAGCTTCTTTATAGAATCGCTCAAATCTTTGTACTGATTAGAAATATTTCTGTTCGTATTATTCGCAGAAAAATTATTTATCATACTTAACATATGCCCTCCGTGAAAGCCCTAAGGCTCTAGAATTAAGAACATTCTTAACCCAATAACATAGTAGAAATGAATTTAGACCGTAATTCATACAATTATCCACTATAGATTATTAACTATATAATAACGCAGTAAGAAAAAAAGTCAATATTTTAATACATTATAATTAACTTTATATTTCAAACAATTAGCCCAATGCACTCATACAGTCTTTGATTAGTTCTTGACAGAAAACATGAGTCTTTGATATTAATTACTAGGTGTTAATGCTTGAGCATTTCATATTTTAAATTATCAGGAGTTGATAGAATGTCAAAAGTCCTCATTATTGGAGCAGGTGGCGTAAGTAATGTTGTTGTTCATAAATGCGCTATGGTGCCAGAAGTATTCACAGAAATCCACTTGGCTAGTCGTACAAAATCTCGTTGTGATGCAATAGCAGAAGACGTAAAAAAACGCACAAATCAAACTGTGCACACCTATCAAGTAGATGCCGATAATGTGCCTGAATTAGTTGAACTTATCAAAAAAGTCCAGCCAGAACTTGTGATGAACATCGCCCTTCCTTATCAAGATCTTACAATCATGGACGCATGTTTAGAAACGAATGTGCACTATCTTGACACTGCTAACTACGAACCATTAGACACAGCAAAATTTGAATATAAATGGCAATGGGCCTACCAAGAACGCTTTAAAGAAAAAGGCCTTATGGCTTTATTAGGTTCTGGTTTCGACCCAGGCGTAACAAACGTTTTCGCAGCTTACATTATGAAGCATTATCTTGATACTGTTGAAGTGCTTGATATCATTGACGCAAACGCTGGTGATCATGGTCTTCCTTTTGCTACAAACTTCAACCCTGAAATTAACATTCGTGAAGTAACTGCACGTGGTCGTTATTGGGAACGTGGCGAATGGATTGAAACAGATCCTTTATCATGGAAAATGATTTATGACTTCCCTGAAGGCATTGGTCCTAAAAATTGCTACCTCCTCTATCACGAAGAATTAGAAAGTCTTGTGCTTAACCTCAAAGGTTTGAAACGTGCAAGATTCTGGATGACCTTTGGCGATGCTTATCTTAACCACTTAAAAGTATTTGAAAACATTGGTTTATCATCTATTAAACCTATTGAATATCAAGGGCAAGAAATCATTCCTATGCAATTCCTTGCAAAGCTTCTTCCAGATCCAGCTTCACTTGGCCCGTTAACAAAGGGTAAAACCTGCATTGGTAACGTGATGAAAGGCGAAAAGGGCGGAGTTGAAAAAACCTATTATATCTATAATATATGCGATCACCAAGAATGTTATAAAGAAGTTGGCTCACAAGCAATTTCTTATACAACTGGCGTACCCGCAATGGTTGGCGCTATGATGATGCTCCAAAAACATTGGATGAAACCAGGTGTATGGAACATGGAACAGCTTGACCCTGATCCATTCCTAAAAGAGCTTTCAATACATGGCTTGCCTTATACTGTTAGCGAAATAAAATAAATTATTATAAAATAATAAAGGGAAGAAACAACTTTATAGCATTTTGCACAAAGAAAGATTTTGCAATATGCTATAATTCTTTCCTTTATTTTCTTTAAAAGAAATTAAAACCCACCACTTAGAGGCAAATATGAAAAAATTCATTCTCTCTCTGCTATTCTGTTTTTCTGCGCTACTTCCCATTACAGCAAATGCTGAAACACTTACAAATTATCTTCAAGCAGAAGTGCAAATTCCGACAAATTATAATGAAAATCTTCGTATACAGCTAAAAAGCAATAATGATCTTTGCAAAAGACAATACGGCAATGAGCAATATCGAATTTGTAGCCCCTATGTTGGTGAATACGGTGCTAAAGTTTTTAGCATTACAACAAATCCTAAAATTTCAGGCTCTTGGAGCTGGCAAAGTGAATCAACACTTGCCTTTCGCCCTGCGTCAAATACACAATGGACGCCAAAAACCTATTATACTGTGAAAATTGATCCTAGCACTTTGCCTGAAAACGTAAAGCTAGATACATACAATTATTCATTTTCTACTCTTCCACAAGCAACTCAACTTAGCAATCAAAGATTCTGGATAGATACTTCCAACAAAGCAAAACACGTCTATTCAGCAACTTTTACTTTCCTCTATCCAGTTGAAAATAAAGACCAAGTCATAAGAAACCTTAGCATCAGTCCTCAAAATAATTCATCAGGCCTTTCATTTAGAGCACCTGAATATATTTGGAGTCGCAATAATACACGCTTAGTTGTGAACCTTCCTGTTGCAAGCATGCCTAAACAAAACACACTAGTGCAAATTTCTTTGACTGGTATGCCCACTTATTATTTTAATAATGGCATTCGTATAAACGACATGCCTCTTGAACAAAGAGTTGATATTACTGGAAATAATAATTTATTTTATGTAAAAAACGCCTATCTCTCAATTGAATATAGCAAAGATTTTAGGCAAGAATTTATTTTGAATGTTGAAACTTCCTTACAAACTTCCACAAGCGAAGTAGCAAAAAATTTAGGAATTTTTGTCCTACCTAAAAAAAGCAGTGATGAAGCAAATGTTGCTTATGAATGGGACAAAGCCCCTGTTTTAGATAAAGGAACAAAAACCGAATTTGAAGCGCTTTCTTCTGGAGTAAGCACAAAGCATAAATTTAAAACAAATATCGACCCTGAACGTTATATCAATGTGATTTTTGACAAAGATTTAGCTTCGGAATCTGGTTTGCATTTTTCAAATGATAAAAATTTTGTGCTCTATGCCTCTGCTTTCATTCCTGAAATTTCCTTTATGCAAAATGGAAATATATTAAGCCTTGAGGGTTCAAAGAAAATTGCTGTGCAAACAAGCCAATTATCTGAGCTAAAATGGGAAGCGTATAAAATACGTAAACCATATACCACCTTTATCGCAAATGATTATTTCACAAATAATTACCAAAATGATTACTACGATGAATATTATGGCGAAAGCATTGATTATACTGAATTAAGTCAAATAGAAACAGGTTCAATAGCCTTAGATGGTCAAAATTCATCTGAGTCAGATATTGTTTATTTGGATATGTCAGAATTAGTTGATAATTTCAAACAAGCGGATACAAGCGGCCTTGTGCGTTTAAAACTCACTGGCATGCAAGGCGATAAAGAAGTGGTAAACCTTGAAAAATCATTACTTATCACAGATATCGGCTTATTAATAAAAAGAAATGCCGATGGCACAAGAAATGTCTTTGCTTACTCTTTATCAAAGCAAAGCCCATTGAAAAAACTTGAAATTCAGATACTTGGCAAAAATGGACTCCCTCTAACAAGCGCAATCACCAATGCAAGCGGAATGGCGACTATTGATAATGTTGAGAGCTACAATTTAGACAAGCGTCCAAATGTGCTCACAGCTTTCAATCCTGCAAATAATGATTTTACTTTCATTACGATGGAAAACATGTTGCGTTCTGTTGAAACCAGCCGTTTCAGCACACAAGGGCGCATGCAATCTCTTTCAAATTTCCAAGCCTACACCTTTGCTGAACGTGGACTGTTTAGACCAGGCGATATGCTCCGTTTTGGTCTTATTGTTCGTAATAGCGACAATTCTATAGTTCCAAGCCTACCTATTAAAGCAGTTTTATACGATCCACAAAATGTGAAAGTATTTGAAAAATCTTTCAATATGCAAGACACACAATATGGCTTGCAAGCCTTAGAATGGCAATCATTTGACTATTCACCAACTGGCGTCTATCGTCTTGATATACTTACAAATGGCAATATTTTAGGAACAAAAACAGTAAGACTTGAAGAGTTTCAAGCGAATGTTTTAGAAATATCAACAGAAATTTCACCTAACAAAACGAAAGGTTGGCATGTTATTTCTGATAATAGCGATTTCACGCTTGATGTAAAACTTTCACATCTTTATGGCACAGGTGCGCAAGACAGAAAGGTTACAGCAGACTTAAGAATTGAACCGATGGCTCTTCACTTCAATGAATTTGATGGCTATGTTTTCACTGATCCTTATGCTGATTTCTCTTCTTATTCAAATCCTAATATGTATCTTCCTGATGCTGTGACAGATAAAGATGGTAAAGCAAGTTTTAACATAGACTTAAACGCCTATAGAGCAAGCAAGAAAACCTATCAAGCGACTATTCATGTTGAAGGTTTTGAACCAAATGGCGGTAGGGCTGTAAACACGCAAACTTCTTTCCTTTTCTCGCCTGCCACTTCGCTTTTAGGCTATAAAGCCATAGAAGATATTACAAATCTCTACTATATTCCACAAAATAGAGATGGGGCTTTAGAATTTATTCAAGTAAATTCAGACCTTAAACAAGATAATAATTTTACGTATACCTTTGTTCTCAATAAAAGAAAGTATGTAAATAATCTTGTAAAAAATTCGCAAGATGAATACTATTATGATGAAACATTAGTGCAAGAAGAAATAAGCAGACAAGAACTAAGCAGCCGTAATGGCACAATTACTTGGGACATGCCCACTGAAAATGTTGGTGAATATATCCTTTCTGTTTATGCAAAAAACAGTACTTTTGCATTAGCTGAAGTTTCTTTTAATATTGTTGGTCAAGAAGTGAAAATAAATCAGCAAACTATCTTTAGTGAGCTTCGCCTGCAATTAGAAAAAGAGAATTATAATTCAGGTGATGAAGTTGAACTCATGCTTTCATTGCCTTATGACGGTTTTGGCCTAATCACTCTTGAAGCTGATAAAGTGCTTAGTCACACATGGTTTAAGGCAGAAGCAGGACAAAGCAAACATCGAATCACAATCCCTAAAGATTATGAAGGGCGTGCGTATTTTGTTGTGTCTTACATGAAAGATATTGCTTCTGAAGACATCTATCTTAGTCCCTATACGCATAGCATTGAGCCAATCTTGGTGAATATCGACAAACGCAAACTTGATATTAATCTTAATGTTGATTCACTTATTACAAGTGCAAAAGACTTAAAAGTTAATATTTCGTCTTCGCATGATGCTAAAGCTATAATTTTCGCTGTTGATGAAGGAATTTTAGCCCTTACCGACTATAAATCTCCATCTCCATTAGATTATTTCTTGAAAGATAGAGCTTTAGAAGTATCGACTTCGCAATTCCTTGATTTAATTATGCCAGAATTTAATCTTGCTATGCAAGAAAGTATGGAAGCTGATAGCGTTATGTTGCGCTCAAAAGCTTATGGCGGCGGACTTGCTATGGCAAAGCAAAATCTACTTAATCCATTCAAAAGAAAGGCTGAACCGCCATTTGTTTATTGGACTGGACTTGTAGATATAAGCAAAAAAGGCAGTGAATTCACAATTCCTGTGCCATCATATTATAATGGTAACTTGCGTGTTATGGCTGTAGCCGTAAATGAAAATGCTTTTGGTTCTGCAAGTGAAAACAGTCTTATACGCCGTGATATTATTGTCAGCCCGCAAATGCCACTTATGGCAAGCCCGAATGACAAAGTTGAAGCTGGCTTTATGATCGCTAATAATGGTGATTTTGAAAGAACTTTAGAATTAAATCTTAATGTTCCATCTTCACTCAAAATCACAAATAAAATTCCGCAATCAATCAAAATGAAAGCGAATGACGAAGTCTTTATTCCTGTGAATTTTGATGTTCTAAACGAGCTTGGAGAAGCAAGCCTTGATTTGGTGATTTCATCACAAAACCTTGAAATTAGCCGTCAAAGTTCAATTTCCATTCGTCCAAGCACACCTTATACAAGTCAAATTCTCTTGGGAGTGAAAGAAGAAGCTGGTAGCATTAGCTTAGCGCCTGAAATTCCAGTATATCCATTCAATGCCCAAAGCGAATTGAGCGCTTCCTACACACCAAATGCGTATATTCAAGCCTATTTGACTTATTTAGAAAATGCGACAAATGCAAGTTCTACAGAAGCAATTATCAGTAAAGCATTTCCATATGTCTTATTGAGCCATGATCCTCATTTGCTTTATGGACACAGTGAAAATCCAAGCGAAGCAGAAGAGAATGCAAAAAATCTTATCAATGAAGCGATTTACGCAATACGCTCAAATGTAAGATATAATGGACTTTCTATGTGGTATGGCAGTGATAAGGCGAACCCGCTACTTGCTGTTTATGCTGGTGATTTCTTACTTGCTTTCAGAAAAGCAGGATATACAGCTCCAGCGGACATAGAAATTCCGATTTTTGACGCTATACGCAATATTGCAGCTCAAAGACCGAATACACTTAGTGATGCTCGCATCAATGCCTATGCTATATGGGTGTTGACTCGTGAAGGCTATGCAACTACTGAATATATTCAAAACCTTATCAACACTTTATCTAATTCAAATTCAGAATTATCGTATTGGACAGAAGACATTACAGCCCTGCTTATAGCAAGCAGTCTAAGAATTATGCGCTTTGAAGTTGATGTTGATTTTAGTGATTATGATTATAGCTATAAAAACTTCAAAAATTCATCATTTATGAATGTTTTTGCGGCACAATCACTTTATATGCGTGCGCTTGCCCTTTCTTTCCCTGAAGAATTTACAAGCAAAAACATAGCTCAAGCAGTGGAACAATCATTATCCAGCTTCAAAAATGGACAATCTACTTTCTCAATTGCTCAAGCTATTGCGGCACTTGCAACTATAAATAGTGATGAAACTAAGACGCTTATGAAAGATGCTCTCCTTTGTAATGATGTGGACAGTTCGGCTGTTTACCGTGCAAACACCTTGAGTCTTTCAGCGCCTTTATGCTCACAATTTACAATTAATACCCCCGACAATTCAGCTGTTTATTATCAACTCATAACAAGTGGCTACCCACAAAATGCACCTATAAATAGTGTAAGTAATGGATTAGATGTAAGCAAAGTATTACTCAATAGCAAGAATGAGCCAATTGAAACAGCAAAAGTAGGTGATATTCTTACTGTTCAAATCAAGGCAAATTCACATTCACATCAGCAAGAGAATATAGTCATTCAAGATTTATACTCTGGAGCTTTTGAAATCGTCTTAGATGATGATGGTATTATGCCTTATAATAATCTTGACGTACAAAAAAATATGCGTGAAGATCGTGCTTTATTCTTTGTGACTCTAAGTCCTGAAGAAGCTGTTTATAGCTATAAAGTTCGTGCTGTGAATAAGGGTACTTTCACATTGCCTGCGGTTTATGCTGAATCACTTTACGATAAATCTCTTAATGCAAATGGCATAGCAAAAACTATAACTATCGAATAATATAGGCAAATTATGAAAAATATACAAGAAGAACGCTTAGATTTTTTGCTTTCAGCCTTATGCGCTGAAGAACATGGCAAAAATTATGAAAAGCATTTTGCGCCTAAACCCGTACGAATTATGAACTATCAAGAAAAGCAAGACTTCTTTAGGGCTTTGGTGAACACTCGTCCTCCAGAGCCTACGAATGCAGAATTCTTTGCGATTCAAGATGCTTACCTTAAAGAAGAATTAAAACTAAAAGGCATTACTAAGGCTAGTAGTCTTGAGCGTATGCAAAAAAATATTTCACTATGGCAAGGAGATATAACTCTTCTTGCTGTAGATGGAATTGTGAATGCTGCTAATAGTCAAATGCTTGGCTGTTTTTTACCTGGGCATGCGTGTATTGATAATTTTATCCACACTTATGCAGGCATACAATTAAGGCAAGATTGTTATGAAATTATGAAAATTCAACAACATTTTGAAAAAACAGGCAAGGCAAAAATAACAAAGGCCTACAACCTGCCTTCAAAATACATATTACATACAGTTGGCCCAATTATAACTAAAGCCCTTACCGATGAAGATTGCGAATTGCTCGCTTCTTGTTATAGATCTTGTTTAGAATTGGCTCTATCAAATGGCTTGAAATCTATTGCATTTTGTTGTATTTCAACTGGTGTATTTATGTTTCCAAATAATGAAGCGGCACACATTGCTTTAAAAACAGTAAAGCAATTCCAAAAAGAAACAAAAACTGACATGCACATTATATTTAATGTTTTCAAGGATTTAGATTATGACATCTACAAAAAATTACTCACAAGCTGATATAGACAATTTAAAAGCGGCTATTGATAGTGCTGAGCGCATCATTATTGGTGCTGGCGCTGGTCTTTCTACGGCTGCGGGTTTGCAATATGGTGGCGATAGATTTAAAAATCTTTTGCAAGATTTTGGCGATAAATATGGTTATGAAGATATGTATTCAGCAGGCTTTTATCCTTATCGCACTTTTGAAGAATATTGGGGCTATTGGAGCAAGCATGTCTATTATAATCGCTATGATTTTGTTCCTAACGACACCTATGAGAATTTGAAAAAGCTTGTTGAAGACAAAGATTATTTCGTAATCACAACAAATGCAGATCATCTCTTTTTAAATGCTGGCTTTGACAAAGAAAAACTCTTCTATGTTCAAGGCGATTATGGTCTTTGGCAATGCTCAAGAGCTTGTCATCAAGAAACCTATTCTAATGAAGAAGAAATTAAGAAAATGATGGAAATTACAAGAGAAGATCCATTTAAAATTCCTAAAGACCTTATTCCGCATTGTCCAAAATGTGAAGCGCCTCTTGATATGAACTTGAGAAAAGATCATACCTTTGTAGAGCCTGAGGGTTGGACAAAGGCGATGAGAAGATATGAAGAATATCTAAGACGAAATCATAAGAAAAGCGTGTTATTACTTGAACTTGGTGTTGGTGGAAACACACCAACTATTATTAAATATCCTTTCTGGGATATGGCTCGCTTTAATAACGAAGCTCAATATGTTTGCTTGAACTTGAATGATGCACAAGCACCTAAAGATCTTGAAGCACAATCAATATGTATACAAGATGACATACATTCCATACTTACAGATTTAGTAACAAAAATTATTGTCAAGCTTGTGTTCTTTCACAAGATTCAGAAAAACATAAACAAAAACACATTGAATACTATTGTTCAATGTGTTTTATTTTTGAATAATAATATTCATCGTAAAAATGCCTTAGAACTATCTATTCAAATTTGCCAATTGCCTTGAAAAGAAATAATAATAAAGTAAACAAAGTCCAACTTGAACTAAACTCGCTGCTGGAGTAGCTAGACCAATTTGAAACAGATTTGCATTTTCTTGAATACTCATAAAATAAGCAAAAGGAACACGAATAAAGAGAGCACAAATGATGCCTTGCAGCATAACAAAGGTAGTTTTCCCACAGCCAGTAAAGAAACCAGTAAAGCTGAACAAAAAGGAGGTGAGCAAACAATCAAAACAAAATGCTTTGAGATAGAGCCAACCTTGAGCAAGTACTAATTCATCATTAGAAAAAACACTCAATAATATATTGCCCTTATAAAAACAAAAATAGCCAATAAAAAGACATAGACTAAATGAAGTTGTCACAGCATATTTAAGAGCTTTTTTTGCTCTATCCATGCTTTGTGCGCCATAATTTTGAGCTGTCACAGTGGAAATAGATTGAGCAAAAGAAGCTGGCAAGAGCATAATAAATCCAATAAGCCTACCTGCCACACCAAGACCAGCAGAGGCGTAAAGCCCTAAGCCATTGACTAAACCCGTCACAAATAAAAAAGTCATATTCACAAGACTGTCTTGAATTGCAATAGGAGAGCCATAGAGCATAATTTTTCTGCTTTCTTTTTTATGAAATCTGATATCTTGTAATGTTAATTCAAAAGGTAAACCACGCTTTTTTATAATTATGAGTGATAAAATAACGCTTGTAGCTTGTGCGCACACTGTTGCAATGGCCGCACCATGAGCGCCCATACCAAAATATGCAACAAGAATTAAATCAAGCACAATATTCGTAACGCAGGCAATGCCAACTGTCATCAGCGGAGTTTTAGCGTCGCCAAGACCACGAAAAATTGCCCCTAATAAATTATAGGCAACAATGAAAATTATTCCAAATCCACATGTAAAAATATAGGCAACAGTCTGATTGTGCGCAGGAGCATTCAGTAATAGTGCAATATCATTAGCAAAAAGAAGAAATACAATTGTAAAAATAATGCCTATCGTAGCAAAAATGCAAATTGCCGCACCAATAGCCTTTGAAAGTTCATCAATCTTTTTTTCGCCTATTCTTTGCCCAATAAGCACAGTCACACTTACAGAAAAACCTATCAAAAGCCCCTGTAATGTTTGCATAACTTGTCCGCCAGTCGCAACACCCGAAACATCAGAAGAAGTCGCAAATTGCCCAACTATCATAAGATCAACTGCCGCATACATGACTTGTAAGAACATTGCCATAAAAAGAGGAATCGCAAACCTTATAAGCGGAATATATATATTGCCCTTTGTAAAATCTGTAACAACAGTCATTATATACCTATTTTTTCTAAATTTCTTCTAATGCGTGCAAGCATAATTACTAAATTTGCTTTTTCGTCTTCTGTAAAACCTGCTAAAAATTGCTCTTCTACTTTATCACATTGTATAATTGTTTGCTCCAAAAGCCTTATTGCTTTAGGTGTCAGTATAATTTTATTTACCCTTGAATCTTTTTTGGAACTTACTCTCTGAATTAATTCATTTTTTTCCATATTTGTAAGCATAAGACTCACGGCCGATCTTTTAATATCTAATTCCTTTTCTAAATCTTTTTGAAAGCTTTCTTCGCCTTGAAGCATTTTAATATAGATAGATTCCATTGATTTTACTTGTATTACGCTGATTTTCTTATCTATATTATTTAGAGCATGCTTATGCATTGTTCTTGAAATTTGATTGTGAGTTTTTCTTATTTCTAATCCGATCTTTGTAGGAAACATATAGAACCTCTTTATGTTTAGTACTAAACAAATAATAAATAAAAGCTATAAAGTCAAGAAAAAAGAAGTCTAAAACGCTTGCAAAAATTGCACTAGACAAAGAATAAAATAAAGATTATTCTTATATCACTTATTTTTTAGGAGATTTAGTACAGCCATGAAATATAGAAATATACTCTCTTTTGTCGTATCAACTTTGATTTTTTCAAACTTTTTTGGAAGCATGGCATGGGGCGAGGAAACATTTACAATACGTGAAGACAATAGACGTTTATACGAAGCAGAGGGCGCTGGCATTTTGCCCGCATACAATGTAGAACAAGCTATAGCAAGAGCTATTGATGCTAATCCTGATTTAGACGCAGCTTTTTTACAAATATCTTCTGCAAATTACGATAAACGTACAGCCTATGGCGCTATGTTTCCAATGCTTACAAGCAGTGCTAGCTATATGAAAACGCAAGGCACAGCATGGACTACTATCTCTACTCCGCCAACATTCGTACCTAGCACAATAGAAGCTGACATTGATAAATGGACTTTAGAATGGCAAATAGCCGCTATACAACCCATATTTCCTTTCTATAATCTTTTAGGACAAGCAAAAATTGCAAGAATTGCCGAAGAAAGCGCAAACTTACAATTTGAAAATGCAAAACTACAATTATCTGGCGCCGTGCAAACTACTTTTATTGAATATATGCGCTTTGATGCCCTCATAAAAACAACAAAAAGCGCCATAAAAAGAGCTGAAGAACAATTAAACACAACCAAAGTCGGCTATGAACTTGGTTTGCGCCCTCGCTTAGATGTCTTACAAGCAGAAGTTGACTTAGCGACACTTGAAAATAATTTAGTGCAAGTAAAAAATCAAAAAGAAATTGTACGTGCCGCTTTGCAGTCTATGCTTGCGCTTCCCATTACGCAAGAAACTGAATTCGTTGGTTCTTTTAATACCTTACCAAAAATAAATTTAACTTTTGAAGAATGTCTTAATAGAGCGATGGAAAATCGCCTAGAACTAAAACTTGGACGCCTTACTGTTAGTATGGCAGAAACAGGAAAGAGCGTTGCAAATTCTTCTTATTTTCCTAGCATAAATCTACAAGCCGCTTATGCTGTAACTGGCATGGGTGACAATGAATCGGGCGATTCTAATGTTTTAGCATTCGGCCTTAATGCAGAATGGCACATATTTACAGGTTTAGCACGCTATAATGCCGTACAAAAAGCAAAAGTAGGAATTTCGCAGGCACGCTACGCATTAATGAGCTCAATGGATTCAATCGCCAATGAAGTAAAAGCACAATACCTCAATGTAAATGAAGCAAAAGAACGCATAAGCGTAAGCACAAAAGCTGTTGAAAAAGCACAAGAAAGTTATAATGCTGCTTTGGCTAGTTATGAACTTGGAGCTGGGACAAATCTTGATGTAATGCTTGCCCAACTTGGCCTTGCGAATGAAGAATCAAATCATACTTCTGCTATGGCAGATTACTTCCTCGCCATTTCTCGCTTGCATACTTCAATGGGCGAATCATATAAATTTGATTTATAGAAAATAAATAAACTCCGTAACATTATATTACGGAGTTTATATTTTTAATAATCTTATTTATTTTTATTTGTCTTGCTTATTTCGCTAGAGCAGTTTTCGAAAAGTATATCCTAATTACTCAAGAACTCACTTACCTTATCAACTTCATGAGCTGAACCAATAACAAGAGGAGTGCGAGCATGTACTTTTGATGGTACAAGCTCCATAATGCGATTTACGCCATCAGTAGCCTTGCCGCCCGCTTGTTCAGCCAAGAAAGCAAGAGGAGCTGCTTCATATACTAAACGAAGTTTGCCCTCAGGTTTATTCACATCTCTTGGATAAAGATATATACCGCCCTTTAATAATGTACGGTGAAAATCAGCCACGAGCGAACCCACATAGCGCATTGAATATGGTGGAGTATCGCCTTGTGCTCTTGCAAAATGGCGAACAGCAGCCTTAGTTTTATCGTCCCAGAAATCTTCGTAAGCTGTATTTACTGAATAATAAGTGCCATGTTTAGGCATTTGTATGTTTTCATGCGATAGTAAAAATTCACCAATACTTGGATCAAGAGTGAAAGCATGCACGCCATGACCAGTTGAATAAACAAGTACAGCAGAAGGACCATAAAGAACATATCCAGCACACACTTGCTCTGCGCCTGATTTCAAAATGTCTTCTATAGGCAAATCGTTTTCTGGAATTTCGTCTAATCTATAGATTGAAAAAATTGTACCAATTGAAACGTTTACATCAATATTTGAAGAACCATCTAATGGATCAAAATAAAGCAAATAACGCCCACGATTATCTTTTGGACAAATAACAACCTCATCTTCTTCTTCTGAACCAAGAGCATAAAGAGTGCCAGAACGCTGCATACGATACATAAGCACATTATTAGCAAATTCATCAAGCTTTTGAACGCTTTCGCCTTGCACATTTACTTCACCAGTACCACCAAGAGCGTCTACTAAACCTGCTTGATTTACTTGACGATTGATAATTTTAGTAGATAAAATAAGGTCATGTAATAAGGTTGTAAATTCACCTGTAGCCGCTGGTGACCAATGTTTTTGACTTTGTAATATATGTTCTGTAACTGTAACTTCTAGCATATTATCTCCATTAACTTTTTTACATTTGGTAATATAGCAGAAACAATTTATTTTGTCTAGGGCGTGCTTCTAAAGTAATTCTTCTGCTTTTTTATGCTATATAGCCAAAATTCCCAATGAATTTAGCCTGCTTTACAGTGTAATTCTCTTTTTCCAAAGGATAGATTTGTCAAAATGCGCTATATATGTATTCAAAAGCTCATTTTTGCTATTAGGCTTTACTTGCTATTTTTAGAAATATGCATTAATTTATACACACATCACAAATAAAGGGTCGCTTATGAAACTTGCCTCATGGAATGTCAATGGAATTCGAGCTGTTATGCAAAAACCAGATTGGAAATGGTTTGAAGAAAGCAATTACGACATTATTGGTCTACAAGAAATTAAAGCTGAAAAATCTCAAATAGATGCAGCTTTGCATAATCCTAATGGTTATCATGCCTATTTTTGTTCTTCCACTGTGAAAAAGGGCTATTCAGGCGTTGCTGTTTTTTGTAAAGAAGAGCCCTTGCAAGTTGTTTATGAATTGCCACATGCTGATTATCAGGGCGAAGGTCGAATTATCCACTTAGAATTTGAAAAATTTCACTATATAAACGGCTATTTTCCAAATGGAGGCGAGCCAGTACCCGATGAAAATGGAAAATTTCAGGGCAATCATAAAAGATTAAGCTATAAGATGGGATTCTTTGAAGTTTTTAATAATTATGCAAATGAACTCATTAAGTCAAAACCTCTTGTTGTTTGTGGTGATTTCAATATAGCCCATCATGCTATTGACTTAGCACGTCCTAAAACAAATACAAAGTCTACTGGATTTCTGCCTATTGAGCGTGCTTTTTTAGACGACTTCACAAAACAAGGCTATATAGATACTTTTAGGCATATACATGGAAATATTGAAGAAAAATATACATGGTGGTCATATAAATCAGGCGCTCGTCCAAAAAATGTTGGTTGGCGTATAGATTACTTCTTTGCTTCTGCTGGTTTAAAAAATAACATCAAAGATGCGTGGATTGAAAGTGAAGTCTATGGTTCTGATCACTGCCCTGTTGGCTTAGAACTTCAATTCTAACATTCTATATTATAAGAGAATAATATGCAAAAAAGAAATAATAAATTCATGTCAAAGCAAAAGCAAAAGTATAATCCCAAGCCAAAAGAACGTGAAAAGCCCAAACATTTGCAAAAACCAAATCCAATAAATATCAATGACTTTCAAAAGCAGTTAAAAAAGCTCAACATGGAGCTTAATGAAGTTGAAACAAAGGCTTTGCTCAACTATCTTGATAGTCTTATGCTATGGAATACACGTATAAATTTAGTGGGCATGCTTGAATGGAAGCAAACATTAAATGAATTGATTATAGATAGTTATCATCTTAAAGAGTTTATTAATTTCTTAGACATTAAAGACAATCCTATTTCATGGGATTTAGGCTCTGGCGCAGGCTTACCAGGCATTCCATTAAGAATTTTTTGGCACAATGGCAACTACACCTTAGTTGAAGTGCGTGAAAAACGTGCCCTCTTTATGACAAATTTTCTACTTAAAGAAAAAAATGCAAGCGCTAAAGTTTTTTGGGGAAGAGCTGAAGACTATTTTAAGCAAGAAAGCGAAAAAAATTCACTCGCAAATATTATTGTAAGTCGTGCATTTATGCCCTATCAAGAGCTTACAAAATTTGTATTCCCATATTTAGAAAAAGACGGTTTACTCATTCTTATGCTCAATGAAAATTTAAATACTTTTAATATTGAGGGCTGGAGATTAGAAAAAACCCTGCCTTATGACATTAATCTTATTGATAACGGCTTACAAACTAGATATTTTCATGCCTTAAGGAAAATTTAATCATCAAATATCAAAGACGCTAAAATCTCTATCCTATAAAAGCCATTTTTTTGAACTATTCTTGTTCTTCTGGGTGGCTTTTCTTATATACTTCAATAAGATGGCTAAG
>CAYJDN010000009.1:0-4866 GCA_964368925.1 uncultured Desulfovibrionaceae bacterium
GGTATTTTGCTTTATTATTGAATTTATTTTTTTTGTCTCCGACGGCCAAAGGAGCGGTGGCCCCTTTGGAAACCCATATGAAAAATTGGCGCTTTAGAAAATCTACGTGCAAGCACTAGATTTTGTAAAGCGCAAATTTTTATTATGCGTACCCAATTTATTTATTTTGCTGGTAATACTCGCTTTAAGGCTATCAATGGAAGTTGGACTGTTTAGGTTATACCTATAATCTTCCTTTACAATATTTGTGGGAGGGTGAAGTGAAGTGAAATCCATGCCTATTAAAAACTACACACTTCCACTGAACTTTAATCAGAAAGATTATAGGTATACCATTTCAAGTCAACATCAATTAAATCATGGAAAGCGTGAACAGTAAGTTAATTAGCGAAATTTGACACTGCTATAAAAATTGGCAAATCTAAAATCTTGTGCTTGCACTAGAGATTTTAGATTTGCCAATTTTTCATATGGGTTTCCAAAGGGGTAATTACTCCTTTGGCCGTCGGAGACAAAAAAGAATAAACTTAATTCTAAAGCACAATTCTACACGCAAAAAAACGAACAAAAGAACAAAAAAAATAGGGCAAATAAATCTGCCCTATACTTTCTATACTATATCTTATTTCACAATAAAAAATAGTGTTCAAATTCTAAAATAAATAAACAATATTATTCTTCATTATTTGCTGAATCTATTTCTAATGGATCAAGGTCTAATCTTTCACGTCTTGCTTTTTCTTGTTTTCTTTCACGAGTGCCTAGCTTTAGTGAATTATCCCAAGTTGATGTGCGTTTTTGGTGACGAGTGAAGACAAGGAAGCCTGTATGTGCTGACATTCTATCGGCTGGGCGTAGTCTATCTGGCACTGGTTTCCATGGGCGCACGAGAATTTCGCATACTTCTGTTTCTTCAAATTCTCTTTTTTCGAGAGCGAAGAGCAGTTTTGCTACTTGGTCTACGGTTGGCAATAGGAACGCTATTGGTGCGCCTGGTTTGAGTGCTTCGAGTGCGTGATCTAAATATTCATGTGGTGTACGAACGTCTAAGAAGAGTGCGTCAGCTTTTTGTCCATTGAGGATATTTGGATCATTGATACCGAATCCATTATCAATATCACGATGATGGAAAGTAACGTTTGAGCCAAGGCCTGCCCAAGCAACATTCTTTTGAGCGAGTTTATGGAATTCTTCTCTTGCTTCAAAGGAGTGAATTTTGCCTGTTTGTCCAGCTGTCCAAGAGAGGGCAACTGTGAAACCGCCAGAACCAGAGCCAGCTTCTAGGATAGTGCGTCCTTCGCCAACAGAAAGTTTCATCATTATGTATGCCATATCTTTTGGGTACATAATTTGAGTTTGTCTTTTGATACCCATGATGAGATCATAGAGTTGTGGTTCTTGAACCCAATAAGGGAAGTTTAGATTTGTATAGACTTCGTCGCCGAAATCTTTTCCTATGAGGTTGTCACAAAGAAGGATACCGTCTTGACTTTCGAGTTTTTTTCCTTCTTCTAGTCTTACTAATTTACGCTTGCCACGTGGGGAAAGCAAGATGACTAAATCATTGTATTTTAACATGGTATTCTCGTCGTTTAGGCTAGGTTTTCAAATAAAAATACGTAACGGCTACGTATGAGCAGGGCAAGTTTTAGCACATTTTTTTTGATGCTTTCTTCGTCAAAAACTGAAGAAGAGAGTATGTGCTTTGCTATTTCTGTAAAATCACTTTTTCCACGCTCGTGTAATTTTTCATAATACATTTCGCTACGATCAAGGATTTCTCTTTGATTTTTCTTTTCCCAAATAAAATCTTGTTTGAGAAAATGCTCGTAAGTTGCTTGATAATGATCTTTAAAGGGCTGTTCGAGCGCTAAGTGCCAAAGAGCGAGATAGAGAGCTTTAAATTCTCTAGTAAGTTGGCGTTTTCTTGTGATATTATAGGCGGGAACCTGTAATATTTTTATCTCTTGCACATAGTCGAGTGACGTTAGTAAAGCACGTCCATTAGCCACTAATGTATCGATTAATTCTTGAGATGCGCTATCGTTTGCCATGCGTGAACCTGAAAATGAATAAATTTATTTTAAGTTTTCTAGGCGCTTATTTAATCATAAGCGCCATTATATTTCAACTAAAAAATGTTAGTATACTATCTTTTTTTAGTATTTTTTGGACGAAAGGGCTTACGGGCACTATCGCTATTTCTTCTTGGTTTTCTTGTTTCTGAACTATTGAAGAAGTCATTATCGCCAAATCTTTCTGGTTTAGATTGATTATCAGCGAAACTATTTCTATTTCTGTCAGATTTTATAAAAGAGCCAGCTCTATCATCATTTCTGCCTGAATTTCTATCAAATCTTCTATTTCTTGCTTGTGAGCGGTCATTAGAATCTTCGCTGAAATTATTTGAAGGACGATCGCCACGATTGAAAGAAGAATTTCTTTCAGGTCTTTTTTGATTATCGTTTCGACCAAAGCGATTGTATGAATTTTGTTTTCTACCGTAGAAATCTGAATTGTCTTCAAAATCGCTACCAAAGGCATTGCGACGTGCTTGACGCATATCAGAATCTTTTGCGAAATCGTCAAAATCTCTATTAGAATTTCTTTTTTTAGAAAAAGACGCAGAATCATTATTAAATGAATTTTGATATGGTTTATTATCAAAAACATCATCATCGCTGTGGTCAGGGCGTTTTCTACCAAAGAGTTTAGAAGAACCGAAAGAGTTTTCATCTTTATAAGAATCACGTTTTCTGTCGCCTACGACTTTAAACCCGCTACGCTCACCACGTTCGCCACGATTACTGCCACGATCATTGCGTTCAAAGCGCTCATTACGTTCACCACGATCAAAGCGTTCACTACGTTCGCTATGGTCGAAGCGATCATTATTTTCGCTTCTATCTTTACGTTCAAAGCGATCATTGCGATCACGTCCACTTCTTTCAAAGCGGTCATTTCTATCATCTCTTTTTTGTGGGAAATTTTTATTATTTGCATTTCTTTGGCCACGGCCTTGGCGTGGTTTTAGAGTTGCTACATAGGAATCCCTCAAAGAATCTAGAGTATCAGAGCTTGTGAGTGGTGCTTCTTTATCATCTCTTTCTTTACGATTTCTATTATTGTTACTGCGTCCACGTGGGTTTTTTGTTTCATTAAATTGTGGATTGAGCGATTTTTGATAAACTTCATCTAAAAGCATAGCGAAGAGGAAAAGACTGTCTTTATCTTGTTCGCCGTCTATTTCTACATCAGGATTAGCCAATTTCTTAGCTATAGCAAAATAGCGAGCAATACGCTCTTTTTGTAGGCCATTTAAACTTCTTTTTTGTTGTTCTAAAAGAGCGATTAAACGGGCGTATACAGCATTTTCAACTTCGTCATCTGTAGGTTGATTATAGCTAAGAAGGTCAATGCCATAGAAAGAAGCGATTTTTTCTAATTCTAAGCGTTCCATAGTATCGATTAAAGAAATTACAGTTCCCATAGCGCCAGCTCTTGCGGTACGGCCTGCACGGTGAATGTAAGATTCTTTATCTTCTGGTGGCTCATATAAAAATACGTGTGAAAGCATAGGAATGTCAATACCACGTGCGGCTACGTCTGTAGCAACTAAGAAGCGTGTTTCGCCTCTACGCAAGCGATTGAGAACATATTCTCTACGTGATTGTGAAATTTCAGAAGATAATTCTTCTGCATTGTATCCAAATCCTTGTAATACTTGAGTAATATAGTGCACAGTTGCTTTAGTATTACAGAAGATAATAGCTGAAGATGGATTTTCAATTTCCAACAAGCGGATAAGGGTTCTATCTTTTTCCATTCTTTTGCAGAATACTGAATAGTGTTGCATTTGTGCAATGTGTACTTGTCCGTCTGAGAGGGAAAGAAATTCAGGTTCTTTCAAGAATTCGTCTGCAAGTTTGAGCACATTTATTGGATATGTTGCAGAAAATAGGGTGGTTAGGATATTTTCAGGTAAATATTCTTGAACTGCTTTCATGTCAGGATAAAAACCAATTGAGAGCATTCTGTCAGCTTCGTCTAAAACAAGCATATTGAGTTCTTGTAATTTTAAGCTACCTCTTTGCAAGTGATCAAGCACACGTCCTGGAGTTCCTATGATAATTTGAGCGCCACGTCTAAGTGCGTCTAATTGTTTAGGATATGGAACACCGCCGTAAAGGGATACGCTAGAAATTTCATTACCAAAAAGTTTATTCACTTCTTTTTCAACTTGCAAAGCTAGTTCACGAGTAGGAACTAAAATAAGCCCTTGAGCAACTCTATTTTTGATGTCCATTCTTGCAATGAGTGGCATAAGGTAGGCGGCAGTTTTTCCGCTACCTGTACGAGATTGAAGCATGATTTCACGCCCTGCTAATAAGTAGGGGATTGATTTTGCTTGCACAGGCATAAGTTCATTCCAGCCAGCTCTTTGATAAGCTTCTGCAATTATTGGAGGAATGCTTTCAAATGTTGCTTCTTCAAGTGGGTTATCTAAAGCTTTTTTCACATTTGCTAAAGCGTCTTCTTGTGCATTTCTGTTAAAATCTCTTTTATTTCTGTTATTAGACGAGAAAGAGGAATTTCTTTTTCTAAAGGCCATTTTATTTCCTTGTAATGTAGGGTGCTTCATCGTCCTTTAACAAAAATATTAAATAATGAAGGAACATACAAATGTTATTTGTGCGGGAAAAGTACACAAGCATTTTTCTTGTGTATGCGAGTATTTAGAGAGATAGTAATAAAAGTTGAGCTCTTTTAAAGACCAATTTTTTTGACATTGGAAGAATGATTTTTTGCGTAAAGAGTGGAGTCAAAATATATGACAAAGCAAAAAATAAACATATAAGCAATGAT
>CAYJDN010000009.1:4876-19539 GCA_964368925.1 uncultured Desulfovibrionaceae bacterium
TTTTCTTGTGTATACGAGTATTTAGAGAGATATTAATAAAAAATGAGCTTATGCAAAAGCAATTTCTTTTGACATTGCAAGCGATTTTTTTTACTCAAAGAGAAGAGTCAAAAAATTATGACTAAGCAAAAAACTATTCTTAAAAGCAATGATAAAACAGGGCCTGATATTTTCAATTTTTATTGTGAGTGCTCTAAACAAAAAGAGAGCTATCTATTACCTTTTAATAGCTTTTTTACTTTTGTGGTAATTTTTTGATTGTGCTGTGCGTCTAACTTTTCAAATTTGCGTAACAACTCTTCTTGCTCTTTTGAAATATCTGTTGGAATTTGCACATTAACTTGCACTAAAAGATCACCTACACGTGATTCATTTGGATAAGGTAAACCCTTGCCTTTGATGCTAAGGACTGTACCTGTTTGAGTACCTGATGGAATTTCAAAATCTATATCTTCATCTAAGGTAGGAATTTGAATTTTTGCGCCTAAGGTGGCGTTCACAAAGGATACTTTTACTCTATAGACTAAATCTTGGTCTTGGCGTTCAAAAACTTTATCGTCTTCAACAGTTATTACGACGTATAAATCGCCGTTAGGGCCGCCATTACTGCCAAGTTCGCCCTCATTACGTAGGCGCATTCTCGCCCCAGAAAAAACACCAGCAGGAATTTTTACTTCAAGTGATCTTTCTTCTTCTACAACTCCATCGCCACGACATGTAGAACATGGCTTTGAAATCACCTTACCACGACCACCACAGGCGGCGCATTGCACATTGACTTGAAAAAATCCTGTGCTTTGGCGTATATGGCCAGTACCACGGCAGCGCTGACAAGTTTCAGGACTTGAACCAGGCGCAGAGCCACTACCATCGCAGGTTTCACAAGTAACCGTGCGTGGGATAGTGAGGGTTGATGTTACTCCCTTTGCCGCATCTCTAAAGCTTAGAGTTAAATTATAACGTAAGTCAGAGCCTCTTTGTGCTCTTGGCCCTGATGATCGTGCGCCAAAACCGAAAAGGTCGCCAAAAATATCTCCAAAAGAGGAGAATATATCGTCAGCATTGTGGAAGCCACCGCTATTTCCAAAGGGATCGGCTGTGCCGTAGCGGTCATAATTTGCACGTCTACCTTCGTCACGTAAAACGTCGTAGGCTTCTGCCGCTTCTTTGAATTTATCTTCTGCTTCTTTGTCGCCCGGATTTCTATCAGGGTGGTATTTTAGGGCTAAAGTTCTATAAGCTTTTTTTATTTCTTCTTCAGTCGCAGAAGAAGAAACGCCTAAAACGTCGTAATAATTTGATGTTGCCATATAATCTTTAAATTTAAAACAAAAATGTTGTCTTATTCAGCTTCAGGGGTGAAATAGCTTAGATCTTCTGGAAGAATTTTTCCATGTGCAATTTCACGCAATGCTGTTACTGCTTCCTTGTTACGAGTTACTACTAAGGGCTCGTAGCCTTCACGGTATTGCTTTACACGCTTAATTGCCATTTGCACAAGTAAAAAACGGTTGTCTACTCTTTCTTGACAATCTTCAACTGTAATTCTAGCCATTTATGACCTCAATGTGGTAAAATGAAATATTTTTAAAGTATTTTTTTACACAAAAAAAATAGTTTGTCGTTCTGTATAATCCTATTTTTTGCAAGTGTCAAGTTTAATTAATGCTCTTTAAAAGCCGTTTGAAATAAAATAGAGCTATGAAAAGACTTGATTTTTGTGTATATTTCTGCTATCTCAAGAATATTAAATCTATAAATTTTATCCTTGCGAGAATTATATGAACAAACAACTTTTTTGCCTTGCTTTTTTATTTGCGTCATTAACTGCTTGCGCCGACAATGTTCCTATGGAAACTTATGTTGAAGATATGGCCGGTATGCAAGAAAATATCAGTAATAATGCCTCTTCAATCAATGCGCTTACTGCTGAAATTGTTTCGCACCAAAATACTATTGATGAACTCAATACAAAAATTTCTATACAAGAAACACAAATTATGGCTCTCGAGCTTGAAAAGCAAGCAAGAGAAGAAAAAATAATGGAAGAAAAAAGAAAGGCTGAAGCTGCAAAAGCTGCTAAGGCTAAAAAGCCTGCTGCAAAGCCAGCTCCTTCAATTTCAAAAATCACTTCAAAAAGTTTGACTGAAAAGCAAGCCTATGATGAAGCGCTAAGATTTTACCAAATTGGAAAATATCAAGACGCTCATAGAGCTTTTCTTGCCTTTAGAGAAAGCTATCCAAACACAAAATACGCTTCAAATGCAATTTATTGGAGTGGCGAAGCATATTATGCTCAAGAAAAATATTCACAAGCAATTTTACAATTCAAAGACTTGCTTACTCGTTTTCCACAAGATCCAAAAGTACCAGATGCTTTGTTGAAAATCGCTCTTTCTTATCAAAAATTGAACGATCCTTCAAGCGCAAACATTCATGCAACAGTGCTTTATCAAGATTGGCCTAATAGTGATGCTGCAAAAAAAGCACCTCGCTTCAACCTGCAAGCAGTAAGTCAGTAAGAAATGAAACAATCTATAGGCATACAATACAGCCAACATGGGCCAATAATTCCTTGTGTTTATGACGTGCCGCAAGAAGAAGAAACATATTTTCCCTTGCGCTACAATGATGCCGTTATGGCTAAAGCAGAGGAAGAAGATGGCTTTCTGTTCGCTCGAGTCGCATGGCAACGCCCTTATTGTGACGAAATAATCGCTTCAACTGCGCCTGAAATTCGCTTGCCGAATGAAGAAGAAATGAAAAGCGGACAAGCAAATGAAAAACTCGTTTATGCGGCGTATAAATTTTGTAATCGAAGAATACACGCACGTGAATTAGACATGAAGCTTGTAGACGCAAGTGTGCTTTTCGATCAAAGCAAGCTTATTTTTTATTTTACAGCACCCACAAGAATTGATTTTCGTGAACTTGTTAAAGATTTAGTGAATGAATATCGCACTCGTATTGAATTGCGCCAAATTGGTGTAAGGCATGAAACGCAAATGATAGGTTCGCTAGGCAATTGCGGTATGATTTGTTGTTGTAGGCGCTTCCTTACAAATTTTGCGCCTGTAACTATTAAAATGGCAAAAGAGCAAAATCTTTTTCTAAATCCAACAAAGATTTCTGGTGTTTGTTCAAGATTACTTTGTTGTTTAGCCTTTGAGCAAAATGTTTATGACGATTTCCAACGTTCTTGTCCTAAACTTGGGAAAAGATATCTCACTGACAATGGCTATGCACGCATTTTACGATTGAATATGTTTAGAAATACAGTCACTTTTTCCCTTGGCGCTGGCGAAATAGAGCATACTCTCGAAGAATGGAATGCGCTCAATCCACGTAGACCAGATGCACAGCCGCAACCAAATCAACAGCAACAGCAAAAGCAAACCTATGTACCTGAGGCATTTATTAATTGTTCTGTAGACCCAGAAATGATTGAAAATGATCCAGAATTATCTATGTTTGACCCCGATTTTACTGACAATATCGATAATGACGATACAAAAAAATAGCAAAAAAGAATTGAAGAAAAGAAATTATCATGAAAAATTTTACCCTCACTACACCTATATATTATGTTAATGCAAAACCGCATTTAGGTCATGCCTACACAACTTTTTTAGCCGATTGCCTTAAACGCTTTCACACAATGCTTGGAGAAGACAGCTTTTTTCTTACAGGCACAGATGAGCATGGCGACAAAATTGTAAAAGCGGCTACAAGCGCAGGTAAAGCTACTCAAGTTTTTACAGATGAAATTTCTGCTTTGTTTACAGATCTTTGGAAAGATTTAGATATTGAATACGATTCTTTTGTACGTACTTCTTCGCCTGAACATAAGCAAGTTGTGCAAGATTTATTGCAAAAAGTATACGACAAAGGCGACATCTATTTTGCTGAATATGCTGGCCATTATTGCTTTGGTTGCGAACGTTTCTACACTGAAAAAGAATTAGAAGACGGACTATGCCCACAGCATTTAACTAAGCCTGAACTTATTGCAGAGAAAAATTACTTCTTCAAAATGTCTAAATATCAAGAATGGTTGAAGCAATATATTTTAGATAATCCTGAATTTATTCGCCCAACACGCTATAGAAATGAAACTCTAGCCCTGCTTGAAAGTGGTGAATTGGAAGATCTTTGTATTTCTCGCCCAAAAAGTCGCTTAGATTGGGGTGTGGAGCTTCCTTTTGATAAAGATTATGTTTGCTATGTTTGGTTTGATGCGCTCACAAGCTATCTCACAGGTATGGGTTACCAAGTTGACCCATCAAAAGCTGATCCTAACTTTGAAAATCGTTGGGGTGCAGCAGAACATTTAATAGCTAAAGAAATTTTGAAACCGCACGCAATTTTTTGGCCTACTATGCTGAAATCTGCTGATATCCCACTTTATAAACATTTAAATGTGCATGGATATTGGCTTGTGAAAGACACTAAGATGTCAAAGTCATTAGGTAATGTCGTTGACCCTCGTGATGCAGCAAATGAAATGGGAATTGATCAATTCCGCTATTTCCTCTTGCGTGAAATGAATTTTGGTTCTGATGCCTCATTCACTGATGAAAATTTTATCACAAGAACAAATGCTGATTTAGCAAATGATTTAGGTAATTTATTTTCTCGTGTACTTTCAATGATGAAGCAATATTTCGATTCTGCTTTACCAACAGCAAACCATTTCACAGAAGCAGAAGAAGAACTTTTTGACATTACTATTAACGCAGGTAAAAATTATATTCAGCTCTTCAAAGAAGTTCAATTTTCCAATGGTTTAGACGCCTTATGGGAAAGTGTACGTGCAATGAATAAATATGTAGACACCCAAGCGCCTTGGACTTTATACAAAGAAGGCAATACAGAAAGACTTATCATAGTCATTCGTACGCTTTTAGAAAATATGTATAAGGTGGCTTTATTGCTTTATCCAGTAATGCCAAAGGCTTCTGTCATTTTACAAGAACAGCTTGCAAAGCCATTTAATTTAGAAGCCTATAAAAGTGAAGGCGCACTCATAAGAGCTTTAGAAAATAAATATAATCTCATTTGTGGCTTTAAAGTTGCAGAATCTTCAAATCTATTTCCACGCAAAGAAATAGAAAAGAAAGAACAGCCAGCAAAAGAAAAAAATAAGAAAGAAAAAAATAAGCAAGAAGCACCAGCAGAAAAGAAAAGCAATAACAACTATTTAGATTTTGCAGATTTCCAAAAAGTAGAAATGCGTATCGGTACTGTGCTTGTTGCTGAAAAACACCCCAATGCAGATAAGCTCTTGCGTTTAGAAATTGATCTTGGAGAAGAAAAACCACGTCAAATTTGTTCAGGTATAGCCGAACATTGTGAACCTGCTGATTTAATTGGAAGACAGCTTATAGTTGTCACAAACCTTGCCCCACGTAAGATCCGTGGGCTTGAATCGCAAGGTATGATTTTAACCGCTGGTGACGACAATGAACTCACGCTTCTTACAGGTTTAAAGAATGTAAAAAATGGGCATCAAGTAAGTTAAGTTTTTATATTGGGGGAGTGGGAACCAAAATTTTTGAAAGATTTTAGGTTATTTTTCTTCATACTTCACCCTTTTCTTACAAAAGTTTTAATGTCGTTAGATAATACAAGAATTAAAGAAAGTCCTCTTCTTGAGGACTTTCTTTTATTTTATATGAGATAGAACATACACACTTTCAAGCATATCAACTAATTGTCCACAAATGCCATTCATTTTCATGGCTTCGCCAAAAAGGCGATTTTGTTGATCTGATAATAGATGCGCAGAAACAGTATCAGGCAAGCTAATACAAAGTCTACGAGCATACAACCAAGAGCGTGTGCCCTCATAAAACACATGGAAGAGGGCAAGAAATTCTTCTTCAATTTCTTCCCATTTAGCAAGCATTTTTTCATTTGCTTTTATGCTCTGTAAAAAGGTAAAGACCATTCTTAAATTTGCAAATTGAATCCCGGGTAAGCCACTTGTCCAGCCATAGAGCCATGATGTGCGTTCGAAAAATAAGCGTAAATCTAATGCAAGTTGGAGCAGTTCTTCAAATTTATTACGGCATTCACTCAAATTTATATTTGCCCAATTTTGAGGAATATTATTCAAATCTAAATTGTCTATAGAGTGTTTTTCTAATTCTATTTGAGCAAAATCTTCTAATATATTCGCAAGCATAGCATTAGCATAGGGCGAGGCTGGCGTTTCTAAATGTGCATAAGAAAGTAAATATTTACCTTGTCCATAATTTCCATGCACAGCAACAGGCTCATTTTCTAATTGCGGATCTAAATATTTTCCAAGTAAATCCATGCTTTCTTGTGCGTATTCGTCAATAAAAGATTGAGGTAAATCAGCCATATACAAATCAGGACTTGCTTTAGTATATTTTGCAAGCACTTTTGGTGCATTTTCACATTCTTTCACAGCAAAACGAGCTGGAAACCATACTGGCAGTAAAGTTTCTTCTTTGCTAAAATTCTTAGGTGCAAAAATATTTTCACTATCATCAATAAAAAGATTGCCAGAAATATGATGCAATAATCTATCTTGCAAAAAAGAACGCTCATAAGGACAAAGACCAAGTCCTTCATCTGTGCTTAGTGCAAGTCCGCAACCCCCACAAAAACCGAGATAATTACCGCCACCTTGCACAAAAGTGCGAATGTGTTCTAATCCCTCAGCTCCAAGCGCCTCGCCTTTCAATCTAGCCGAACCACCAGGGACAATCAATAATTTTATATTGTTATCTATTCCATGCTTTTGTATGTCTTCAGCATGCAATAATGTAAATGGTATAGACAAAGACTGCAAACTATGCAGTACTAAAAAGCCCCAAATGTGTGAATGTGACCACAAAAGAGCGATATTTATTTCTTTGTCATTATTACTTTCCATAAAGAAAATATAGACCCTATTTCTAATCTTGTAAAGTTATAGATATAAATTATTTTTTAACGTATTGAATTTATAACTTATTGTACTTTTATTGATATATGCCTACTTGCGTTTAATGAAAAAATATTGTATATCTCTAGAGTTCTCAAATACCATTGAATATAAAAAATTCAAATTAACATTTATTAATATAGAGGTAGTAATTATGGCTAAGAAGTCTACAAGTGATCCAGCAAGTGCACGTTTAGATGCGCTTAAAACAGCTCTGGCTGGCATTGAACGTAAATATGGTCAAGGCGCAGTTATGAAACTTTCTGATGATATTCATGTCCAAACTGCAGTAATTCCAACTGGTTCACTAGGGCTTGACCTCGCACTAGGAATTGGCGGTATCCCAAAAGGTCGTGTTACTGAAATTTTCGGCCCTGAATCTTCTGGTAAAACCACACTTACTTTACATATCATTGCAGAATGTCAAAAGAAAGGTGGTACTGCTGCATTTATCGACGCAGAACACGCACTCGATACTTCCTACGCACAAAGACTTGGTGTAAACACCTCTGAACTTCTCGTATCACAACCAGATCATGGCGAACAAGCCCTTGATATTGCTGACATGCTCGTGCGTTCAAATGCCGTTGACTTAGTCGTTATTGACTCAGTTGCTGCCCTTATTCCACAAGCAGAATTAGATGGACAAATGGGTGAAACTCAAGTCGGCGGTCACGCAAGACTTATGTCACACGCATTACGTAAGCTCACAGGAACAATTCATAAATCAAATACTTCCGTTATTTTCATCAACCAAATTCGTATGAAAATTGGTACTATGGGCTACGGTTCACCTGAAACAACTACAGGTGGTAATGCGCTGAAATTCTATTCTTCTGTGCGTTTAGATATACGCAAAATTCAAACGCTCAAAGATAAAGAAGAAGCTATTGGTTCACGTACACGTGTAAAAGTTGTGAAAAATAAAATGGCTCCTCCTTTCAAAGAAGGAAACTTTGATATTATTTGGGGTACTGGTATTTCACGCTCAGGCGAAATTTTAGATATTGCTATTGAAGCTGGCATTGTTGATAAAGCTGGTTCATGGTTTGCCTATGGCTCTGAAAAACTCGGGCAAGGTAAAGAAAATGTTCGTGCGCTCCTCGATCAAAATGAAGAATTGCGTTCAAGCATAGAAGCTCAAGTGGTTGAGCATCTCGGTTTTGGAACTCAAGACTTTCAGCCAACTGCACAAGAAGCAGCTGAACAAGATCAATTTGACGAAGAAGTATAATTAGCAATGCGCCCTGTTCTTGTAAAAGTATATGGAAATTTAAGTCCCGTGCCTGAGGAATGTTACACACAAGCTCTAGCAATCACTCAGGCATGGAATTTAGAAGATGTAGTAGAGCTTAATAAAGATCTCTTGCTCTTCTCTTACGAAGGCGACTATTTCCCCTGTGACGAAATCGCTGAATTACTCAAAAATTACCACAACGATGAAACACAAGGTAAACTTGATTGCATTAATATGGAAGAATGGACGCTCACAAGACACTTCTTTAATCTAAATGAACCGCATAGAGTAAATACCGCAAGTTTAGATTATGCTCTAGAAAAAACAAAAATTTAGAGCATTTTTCAAAAGTATTGCGAAAGCTGCTCTAAATTATAATTTTTTATGTTCATAGCTTAAAAGTACACATTCTAATAAAAATGGCTATGTATAGATACTGCATTTACGCAAATTATCTATACATAGCCATTTTTCTACTATGTTTTTTATTAACTCAATTTTTATGCAAAATGCTATACTACTTATCTGCTTGAGCTTGAACTGCTGTAATGATAACAGTGTTCACAATATCTGCCACACTGCACCCACGAGAGAGGTCATTTACAGGTTTATTGAGCCCCTGCAGAACTGGGCCTATAGCGATTGCGCCTGCGGCTCTTTGTACTGCTTTGTATGTGTTATTTCCAGTGTTTAGATCAGGGAAGATGAATACTGTTGCACGTCCTGCTACTTTAGAGTCTGGCAATTTTGTGAGTGCAACTTCTGGATCGATAGCGGCGTCGTATTGAATTGGCCCTTCGATGAGTAGATTTGGGTCACGCTCACGTGCGATTCTGGTTGCTTCTACGACTTTATCGACATCTACGCCTTTACCCGAAGTTCCTGTGGAATAGGAGAGTAGGGCTACTCTTGGTTCTAGTCCAAAGGTTTTTGCTGTATCAGCGGCTGAGAGTGCGATTTCTGCGAGTTGTTCTGCATTTGGATCTGGATTGATAGCGCAGTCACCGAATGCGAGTACACGATCTTTGAGGCACATGAAGAACACGGAAGACACGATTGAGAATGATGGTTTTGTTTTGATAAATTCGAGTGCTGGGCGTACAGTATGCCCTGTTGTATTGATAGCTCCTGAAACCATGCCGTCAGCGAGATTTTTGTGCACCATCATAGTACCGAAATAGGTTGCATCAAGCATTCTATCTCTTGCTTGTTCTGCTGTCATACCTTTAGCTTTACGCAATTCGTGGTAGGTATTTACGAAGTCGTCTAGGTGTTCGCTTTCAGCTGGATTGATGATGGTTGCTGCTGATATATCGACGCCTAGATCTCTTGCTTTTCTTTGTATATCGGCAATATTTCCTAGGAGTATGATATCTGCAACATTGCGTTGTGAAATGACTTCACAGGCTTTTAGCACACGTTCTTCTTTTCCTTCTGGTAATACAATACGCATTCTTTGTTTGCGAGCTTGTTCCATGAGTTGAAATTCAAACATCATAGGTGTTTTCTTTTCGCTATTTTGTTCTACTAAAATTTTTGAGAGCAGATTTTCTGCATTTACATTTGTTTCAAATATGGAGAGGGCTAGGTTGATTTTCTTTGTATCTTCTGGATTTATGCGTCCGTGAAGATCCATGAGTGTAGACACAGTTTTGAAGGTATGTGATTCAACAGCAAGTAGTGGAGTTGGAGTACCTGTCCAGCCGTCAATGAGGGTACGGATAGAGCGAGGTAAGTCAGTACCACCAGTGATGAGAATTCCAGAAATGTCAGGGTAGGCTGAGGAAAGTTTTGTTGTGAGTGAAGCAAGAACAATATCTGACCTATCGGCAGGAGTGATAACTAGGTTTCCTTCACGGATATAGTTCATAAAATTATTTACTTGCATAGCTGCAACAAGGTAATCGCTCACAAGACTGTCAACACGTTCATGCCCATAGAGCAATCGAGCGCCAAGATATTTTTGAATATCGCTGATAGCTGGTCTTGTAAGTGTTTCATTTTCAGGAATGGCATAGAGTTGAATTTCTGTTTTGATATCTGAATGGATATTATCGAAGAGAGTATTTTTTTCATCGATTGAGAGGGCGGACATATTGAATAAGTAAGCTAATACGTCAGCACCTTTATTTTTTGCAGATTCAGTGTTTGCGTGAAAACCGCTTTCTAATTCTTCAATATTGTTGGTTTGTGCATTAGCAATGAGAATGAGGTCAGCGCCAAGGTTTGCAGCAATTTCGAAATTGAGTTCTGATTCAAAGGTAGTATCTTTTCCCATAAAATCAGTACCTTCGCAGAGAACAAAATCACATTTCTGTGCTAGTTCGTTGTATTTACGGAGAATTTTTTCCATAAGCACATCAACTTGCCCAGCGTTTATGAGTTCTCTTGCTTCGGCAAGGGAGCAGGCATAGCATTCTTCATAATCAAATTGAGATTTAAAGTAAGTATTGATAAGAGTTATATCGTGATCTTTCCAATCTGCATTGATTTGTGAAATAATGGGGCGGAAGAAACCTACAGTATTTAGAGAGCCTCTAAGTAAAGACATGAGCCCGAGAGCTATAGCACTTTTACCAGATTTTGCAGAGGTTGCGGTAAGGTAAAGATTTCTCATTTCTACTCCTTAAGAATAGTACATTCTTTGTATTTGGTTTTAAAAAAGGGAGGTTGCCCTCCCTTTAGTTTGTTTTGTTATTGAGCGAGGTTTTTCAGTCTATTATAACGTTTTATGGTGTCTTCTTCGAGTTCTTTGCGTAGTTTTTGTGCTAAGTCAGCATCAATTTTAGAAAGCTGCATGTAGCGGTTTTCACCGTCAAGGAATTCTTGAATGTTGCCATCTGGTTCTTTACTATCAAGGGTAAATGGATTTTTACCTTCATCAGCAAGAAGTGGATTGTAGCGATACATTGGCCAGTAGCCTGTTTGAACTGCAAGTTTTGCTTCTTCTTGAGTTCTGCCCATGCCTTTGCGTATGCCTTGGTTGATACAAGGAGCGTATGCAATGATGAGTGATGGGCCGTCATAAGCTTCTGCTTCTTTGAAAGCTTTGAGCACTTGATTCATATCTGCGCCCATGCTTACGCTTGCTACATAAACATAGCCATAGCTCATAGCCATTGCGCCAAGATCTTTCTTCTTCATGCGTTTACCGCCAGAAGCCATCTTTGCAATAGAACCTAATGGAGTTGCTTTTGAAGCTTGACCACCAGTATTTGAATATACTTCTGTGTCCATAACAAGAACATTGATATTTTCGCCAGAAGCTAATACGTGATCAAGGCCACCAAAACCAATATCATAAGCCCAACCGTCGCCACCGAAAATCCATTGTGATTTAGCGGTGAAGAGATCTGCCATTTGGAAAATTGCACTGATAAAGTTGTAAGTGTCATTGTCTACATCTTTGCCGTGTAATTGTTCGTGAAGAAGATCAAGGATTTTTTCGCCACATTCACGTGATAAGTCGCCGTTTTCTTTGTTTATTTCCCAAGCTGAAATAGCCGCAGAAAGTTCAATAGATGGATAGGCTTCTGCAACTGCATTTAATGCACGTCCAAGCTGTGCTCTACGTTGATTATAAGCAATCTTCATACCATAACCAAATTCAGCAGCATCTTCAAAGAGTGATGATGCCCATGCTGGGCCATAACCATCTTCATTTACGCAATAAGGCACAGTTGGTGAAGAGCCGCCCCAAATTGAACTACAACCAGTAGCATTCGCAACAATCATGCGTTCGCCGAAAAGTTGTGTAAGTAATTTTACATAAGGAGTTTCGCCACAACCTGCACAAGCGCCAGAAAATTCAAGTAATGGTTGGTGGAATTGTGAATTTTTCACTGAATTGCGATCGACAATGCCACTTTTGTTCATAACATTTTCTGTAATGAAGCTAAGTTCGTCATTTGCTTTTGCTTGTGCTTGCGCCATTGGTGCAAAAGTGAGAGCTTTTTCGCCTTTCTTACCAGGACAAACAGCAATACATGAACCGCAACCTTGACAATCCATAGCATAAACTTGCATGTGGAAATTCAATTCTTTCAACTCTTTACCCATAGCAGGGATAGAATCAAAACCTTGTGGAGCAAGCGCTAATTCGTCAGCAGTTAAGAGCGTTGGACGAATAGAGGCATGCGGGCAAACAAAGGAACAGAAGTTACATTGTATGCAATTTTCAGCATTCCAAAGCGGAATAGCATTAGCAACACCACGTTTTTCACAAGCAGAAGTTGCAGTTGGAACAATGCCGTCAGCTTCAAAGGCAGAAACAGGAAGTTTATCGCCTTGTTGTGAAAGAATTGGACGAACAACACTAGCGATGTATGGATCTGCATCATCATAAAGAGCTGGTGTGTCAGCAGCGTTTAGCCATGTTTTTGGATATTCAATTTCAACAACAGCGTCTAATGAAGAATCAACAGCGTTGATGTTCATGTTTACAATTTTATCGCCCTTAGAGCCATAAGTCTTCTTGATAGATTCTTTCAATAAAGAAACAGCAGTTTCAAAAGGAAGAACATTTGAAAGTTTGAAGAAAGCTGTTTGCATGATCATGTTGATACGGCCACCAAGACCAGCTTCGGTTGCAACTTTTACAGCATCAATTGCATAGAATTTTACTTTTTTCTCAGCAATTTCACGCTTTAATTTGCCTGGAAGTTCTTTTTCCATTTCTTGAACAGATAAATAAGGACTATTCAATAAGAAAATTCCACCTTCTTTAATACCTTCTAAAAGATCGTAAAGATTTACATAAGCAGTTTTATGACAAGCAACAAAGTCAGCTTGGTTTACAAGGTAGGTTGATTTGATAGGACTATTACCAAAACGAAGATGAGAAACAGTGAAGCCACCAGATTTCTTACTATCGTATGAGAAATAACCTTGTGCATACATATCTGTATTGTCGCCAATAATTTTGATAGCTTGTTTGTTAGCACCAACAGTACCATCTGAACCAAGTCCATAGAATTGACATTGAACAGTGCCAGCAGGAACTGTGTCTAAAACATGACCGATTTCAAGTGAAGAATAAGTCACGTCGTCTTCAATACCAACATTAAAGTGATTTCTTGGAGCCATAGAAAGCATGTTGTCAAAAACAGATTTAGCCATTGCAGGTGTAAATTCTTTTGAACCTAAACCATAACGGCCAGCCAAGATTGATGGCATTGTTTTTGCTTCTGCAAATGCAGTTGTTACATCTAAATAGAGAGGATCGCCAAGTGCACCAGGCTCTTTTGTACGATCTAAAACTGTGATAGTTTGCGCAGTTGCAGGAATAGCACGTAGTAAATGTTCAGCTGCAAAAGGACGGTATAAGCGAACTTTTACAAGTCCTACTCTTTCGCCTTGAGCATTCAAATAATCGATAACTTCTTGCAAAGTTTCACATGCTGAACCCATAGCAATGACTACACGATCTGCTTCTGGATGTCCGTAATAATCATATAATTTATATGAACGACCTGTGATAGATTTTACTCTTTTCATAGCGTCCATAACGATATTTGGAACTTCGTCATAATAAGGATTAGAACGCTCACGACCTTGATAATAAGTGTCAGGGTTTTGAGCAGTGCCACGTTGTTGTGGATTTTCAGGGCTAATTGCACGTTCACGGAATTCTTGAACTTTTTCCCAGTTTACAACTGAATATACATCATCATAATCAATAACTTGAATTTTTTGAATTTCATGTGAAGTACGGAAACCATCAAAGAAGTGACAGAAAGGCACAGAAGAATCAATGGTCGATAAATGCGCCACTAAAGCTAAATCCATAGCTTCTTGTGGTGAGTTTGAACAAAGAAATGCAAAGCCAGTTTGACGTGCTGCCATAACATCTTGATGATCGCCAAAAATTGAAAGCGCATGTGTTGATAATGCACGTGCTGCCACGTGGAAAACAGTAGGGAGAAGTTCACCAGCAATCTTATACATGTTTGGAATCATGAGTAAAAGACCTTGTGACGCAGTAAAAGTCGTGGTCATTGCACCAGCAACTAAAGCACCATGCACAGCACCCGCCGCACCCGCTTCAGATTGCAAAGTACGAATCATAGGTACTTGACCCATGATGTTTTTCTTGCCCTGTAAAGCCCATTCGTCCATCTCTTCTGCCATAGTAGAAGATGGAGTAATTGGATAGATAGCGCTCACATCACTCAATGCATAAGCAATGTGCGTAGTCGCAGTA
Source organism: uncultured Desulfovibrionaceae bacterium (assembly GCA_964368925.1). Taxonomy (GTDB): domain Bacteria; phylum Desulfobacterota; class Desulfovibrionia; order Desulfovibrionales; family Desulfovibrionaceae; genus CAYJAZ01. The sequence goes on from CAYJDN010000009.1 coordinate 19,274, forward strand.
TTACCATCCATAGTTTTCCATGTATTAGCCATAATGTCCTCCATAAAATAGGAAAAAAAATTTTATAAATAAGTATAACAGAGTATAAACAATTTTCAATGAAAAAAATATGATTATTTCTTGTTTGAATATGCAATGAAGAAATAATCGTCTTTTTGTATAAGAAATTCATTTATGCAAAACAAAGTAAATTTCCAATCATTATAACAGGTTAATTTTATCAACTTATCGATTGTTTGAGTATACAATCAATTTTTTTTAAAGGC
>CAYJDN010000010.1:0-9070 GCA_964368925.1 uncultured Desulfovibrionaceae bacterium
TTTTGTAAGGAAATGCTATAACTTTTTCAAAAGTTTTGGTTTTCCTTTCCCCCAAACAATCCCCCAAATAATCTACCCACCCCCAATAATAACTTACACTCGTGATTATTGCACTATCCCCTAAAAAAAACTTGCGGTTTTTAGCATTATCATTCATAATTATTAGCTGAAACTTGGGGGCAAACATGAAATTATCTCTCTCTGGCTTAACGAGGGCATTGAAGCACAAGGACTACCAACATTTTATTACTGGTCAAATTGTTGTAGTCTTTGGTTTTTGGATGCAAAACATTGCTTCATCTTGGCTTATATACAGGCTTACAGGCTCAAGTCTTTTACTTGGTACTGTTTCATTATGCGCCATGTTGCCAGCTTTACTTTTTTCTCCATTCGCTGGTATTATTGCTGACAAATTCCCTAAAAAATATATTTTATACGTCACGATCACGACATTCATGCTTGCATCGTTTACGCAAGGAACGCTTATACTCACGGGCAAGGTTCAGGTGTGGCATATTATAACCAATGCTTTTATTATTGGCACGGTTATGGCAGTTGAGAATCCTGCTCGTAGTGCTTTTCTTATGGAGCTTGTGGGGCGTGAAGATTTACAAAATGCTATTGCTTTGAATGCTTCAGTATTTAATCTGGGCAGATTAGCAGGCCCTGCGATTGGTGGTCTTTTACTACCCATACTTGGTGAGGGTTGGCTTTATATAGCTAATGCCATTGCTATTGCGTGGATGGTATATTCAGTTAGTAAAATTAGCGTGTTAGGCTTACCGATACCTAAAGTTGAGGGAACAAAACAACCAGTATCTGAAGGTTTTGTTTTTGCATATAAAGAAAAAGCGGTACGTTATTCTCTCTTACTTATTGGCATTGGTTCTATTTTTGTTGTACCTGTGAACGTTTTACTTCCTATAATATCAGTTGAAATTTTGAATGGTGACAGCCGTTTACTTGGAATCCTTATGGCTTCTATGGGTATTGGTGCTTTTATGGCGGCACTGACTTTTGCGGCGCAATCGAACAATCAAACTTTATTGAAGTGGTTGATTGTTGGTAATCTATCTTTTGCTCTTGGCATGACGGGGCTTGCGTTTTCAGCGAACACTCCTCTTACTATGTTAAGTTTAGCGGTGCTTGGTTGTGGCACAACGATCACTATGTCTTCAGTTAATACGCTTATTCAGCTCATCACTCCGAATGAGTATAGGGGGCGTGTTACTTCAATATTCACTATGATGTTCATGGGTCTTGGTGTGTTTGGTGCTTCTTTTGCGGGTGCTGGTGGCGAATATTTTGGTGTAAAAGAAACAATTTTCATTTGTGCTGCAATTATGTGTTTCACTACTATCACACTTTTACCAGCCGTTGTAAGAAATGCAAAAAACAAACTAACAAGCGAATAATATTCTCATTGGTTTAAATATGGTACAAGAAAAAGAAAAGAAAATAGAAGAGTCGCTTTACGAAGATGAACTAAAAGAGCCTATACTATATCAAGTAATTTTGCATAATGACGACTATACTACTATGGATTTTGTTGTTGCTATTCTTGTAGAAATTTTCCGTAAATCTATAGAAGATGCTGAACGCATTATGCTAACTGTGCATAAGCATCAAAAAGCCGTTGTTGGCGTCTATACTTATGAAATAGCTGAAATAAAAGTTGAACGAACTATGAAAAGAGCAAGAGATGCTGGTTATCCTCTTCTTTGCACTTTTGAACCCTATGATAATACATATAATTAATATATGAGGCAATAAATGTTAAGTCATGCAGTCCAAAATGTTCTAGCCAAAGCCGTTTTAGAAATGCGAGCTAGAAAACATGAATATCTCACAAGCGAGCATATCTTGCTTGCCCTTACTTATGATCAAGAAAGCCGCACTATTTTAGAGGGCTTAGGCGCAAATATGTCAGAATTGCGTACAAATCTTGATAATTTCTTTTTGAAAAATCTTGAAACGGTGGAAGACCATGACAGCGGCGAAGTTTTTCAAACTGCTGCGGTTGAACGTATTCTTTCTAAGGCATTTCAGCAAGTGAGTAATGCTGGCAGAAAAAGCATAGAAGTGCCAGACGTGCTTGCCGCTTTGTTTTCAGAAGATGAAAGCTGGTCGGTGCAAATTCTAAAAAGTCAAGGCCTCACAAAATTAGACGTGCTTGAATTTATTTCTCATCGCATGCCAGGACAAGAAGCACAAGGCGAGCAAGGAAATACTCAAAAAGAAAATAATCAAGCATCTGCTTTAACTCAATTTTGTACAAATTTAAACGAAAAAGCGCTTAACAATAAAATAGATCCGCTCGTTGGGCGTGATATGGAATTATTACGCATAGTTGAAGTGCTTGCAAGACGCAAAAAGAATAATCCTCTTCTTATTGGCGATGCAGGTATAGGCAAAACTGCCATTATCGAGGGTTTGGCTACTCGCATTGTTCAAAAGAAAGTACCGAAGGAATTTCAAGACACCACTCTCTATGCTCTTGATACTTCTAATCTTATGGCTGGCGCAAAATACAGAGGCGAATTTGAAGCACGATTTAAAGCTATTTTAACAGAAATTTCAAAAAAAGATAATGCCATATTAGTTATTGATGAAATCCATTCCTTGCTTGCTTCTTCACAATCGTCAAGCGGCGGTTTAGATGCGGCTAATATGCTCAAACCTTTCTTATTAGATGGCTCATTTCAATGTATTGGCTCAACGGGTTATGAAGAATTTCGCTCAAGCTTTAGCAAAGACAAAGCTCTTTCTCGTCGCTTCCAAAAAATTGATATTGCTGAACCAAGCAAAGAAGAAACTATTGAAATCCTTAATGGTTTACATAGTAAATATGAAGAGCACCACAAAGTGCGCTATGGCAAAAATGTGATAAGCACTATTGTTGACCTTTCTTCACGCTATCTACAGGATAGAATGCAGCCAGATAAGGCTATTGACGTTATGGACGAAAGTGCAGCGGCTCTAAGGTTAAAGCCTTCATTTAGAGCAAATGGCATAGTAAAAATTACTGATGTAGAGCGAGTTATCGCACGCATGGCAAATATACCGCCAGCCTCAGTGAGTGCAGATGAAAAAGATTTACTCAAAGATTTAGAAATAAATCTCAAGCAATATATCTTCGGGCAAGACAATGCTGTAACGCAAGTAAGCAAGGCGATTTTGCGCTCTAGAGCTAATTTAAGCGAAAGCATTCGCCCTACTGGTTCTTTCTTGTTTTATGGCCCAACAGGCGTAGGTAAAACAGAATTAGCCAAGGCCTTGGCTGAACAATTAGGCATATCTTTCTTGCGCTACGACATGTCGGAATATATGGAGAAACACGCTGTTGCACGCCTTATTGGTGCTCCTCCTGGATATGTTGGATTTGAACAAGGTGGATTGCTTACAGAAGCCGTGCGTAAAACTCCGCATGCTGTCATACTATTCGACGAAATCGAAAAAGCGCACCCTGACATTTATAATATATTACTACAAGTTATGGATTACGCTACCCTTACAGATAATACGGGTAAGAAATCTGACTTTAGAAATACCGTTATCATTATGACAACAAATGCTGGCGCTAGTGAATTATCTGCGTCAACGACGGTTGGTTTTACAAGCAATCAGTCAAAAGAAAAAAATGATAAAGGTAAAAAGGCAGTTGAAAAGACTTTTACTCCTGAATTTCGTAATCGCTTAGATGCAATGATTGCCTTTAGTGAATTGTCACCTGAAAATATGCTCTCTATTGTAGACAAAACAGTAAACAAGCTCTTTAGAGGGCTACAAGCGAAGAAAATCAAATTGGTTCTCACGAAAGAAGCAAAAGAATGGCTCGCAAAACATGGCTTTGATCCAAAACTTGGCGCAAGACCATTAGAACGCCTTATCCGCTCTGAGCTTGAAGACTGGCTCGCAACTGAAAGTTTATTTGGTAAATTAACGAAGGGCGGTACTGTTCAAGTGAGCGTAGAAAACGAAAATGCGGAACATCTGACATTGAAATAATGTAAACACACATTAAATCGTTATATGTTAATGTAGAATTAATTCTAACAATACAACAATGGAAATGAAAATGAGTTTAGAAAAAATATTGAAATCATTAGACACACGTCAAGAAAGAGTTATCGATTTACAAAGAGGACTAACAGCAATTCCAGCACTAAGCCCCGTGAGCGGCGGCGATGGCGAAATGGAAAAAGCGCTTTGGTTCAAAGAAAAAATCAAAGAATACGGCCTTACAAATATTCAAGACTATGACGCTCCTGACGATAGAGTAAGCGCTAAAAAACGTCCGAATTTCACAGTCTTAGTAGAAGGTAAAAGTAAGCGTACAGTTTGGATTCTTGCTCACATTGACATTGTTCCAGCTGGCGCTATGTCTTTTTGGAATTCTGATCCATTTGAATTAAAAGTTGATGGCGACACGATTTATGGTCGTGGTGTTGAAGATAATCAACAAGGTATTGTTTCAGCAACTCTATTAGCCGCTGAACTTATTGAACATAATATCACTCCAGAATTGAGCTATGGCATCTTGCTTATTTCTGATGAAGAAGTTGGAAATACCTATGGTATTGAATATGTTCTTAATAATTATCCTGATTTAATCAAAAAAGATGACATTGTCATTGTGCCTGATTTTGCTGTGCCAGATGGCAATCTTATCGAAGTTGGCGAAAAAGGCGTATTGTGGCTTAAAGTTTCAGTTACAGGCTTGCAATGCCACGCTTCTGTGCCAATGTTAGGAAAAAATAGTCTTCTCATTGCAGCAGAAATGATTTTAGAAACGCAAAAATTACAAGAACATTTTGGCAAAATCGATCCTATCTTTATCCCAGATTGCACAACTATCACACCTACTCGCATTATGGAAAATGTGCAAAACACCAATACTATGTCAGGCTTAGATGTTTTCTATATAGATTGCAGAATCTTACCATACTATAGCATTGATGAAGTGCGTGAAGAGATCACTGCTCGCCTTGAAGCAATTGCAAAAAAACATAATGCTAGCGTTGAAATTGAAGTGCAAAACATCGAGCCATTAGTGGCACCAACTCCAGTAGACAGCGAAGTTGTTATTCGTTTACAAAAAGCAATTAAAGATATTTATGATATCGACGCTCATCCTGGCGGTATTGGCGCTTCTACAGTGGCAAACCACTTTAGACTCTCAGGCATTCCTGCGGCGGCTTGGGCAAGATTACACCCAACTGCACACATGCCAAATGAGCATGGGCAAATTTCTTATAATATCAATGATGCAAAAGTTTTTGCTCATGTACTTTTTAATGGAAAATAATAATAATTAGGACACATCATGGAAGAATTATTGAAGAAAATGGCCAAACAATTAGATAGTTTAGACGAAGCCTCCCTTATGAGTTTGCGTGATAAATATATAAGAATTGTTGACAACTTTGAGCCAACTGAACGATGGCAAGAAGCCGTGCTTATTCTTTCTTTTATTCAATCCATGATGTGGAAAAATCAACTTTTTAATTATCATTGGTCAGCTCGCACGAAGCTGCAAGGCAAAAATGGTGATCTAGCGCCTATTTTTTCCTTGGATTTACCCGAATTAGAGAATAGAAATAAAAAATCGGCAATAGAAATTAAATTCAAACTTGAAGACGATAAATAACATGGCTACAAAAGAAAGCTTTGTATTACCAAAAGAATTTGTTTCTTGCACATTAGACGAACTTTTTGTTGCTCTTTTTTGCGCCCTCTACCCCAAAATTCCGAATAAACACCTTATTGTAGACGTCCTCACACGCATGCCCCTCTTTGGCGTGGAAAATAGCATTTGGACAGTAGCAAAACTTGACAAAGTCTTTGCCGCTCTCAAATCAAAAAGATGTATTGAGAACGACTTCAAACCCTCAATAGAACTCAGTCATAAACTCATTTGCTATTTTACAAGCCTTGATGTTGGACGTGAATTTATTAAATTACTGCCGCCCTATTTGCGCACGTGCAAGCAAAATATTTCTTCACTCGATATCGAACTTACACAATGCCGTTCCTATGTTTATCTAAACGACCCAAAAGCCCAAATTCTGTTTGAAAGGCTTATTGATAAAAATAAAATCCTCCCCTACTATCGCACAAATGCGCCTGATGCTTTCTTCAATAAGCTAAAACCAAGTCTAAAAAACATCATCACAGAAGAACTTATTACAGATATGTTCAATGCAAAATTAGACAATTATAATAAGCATTTGAACGATTTTATTGAAATTTGCAAAGAGAATAATGTCTTAAATTTTGGCATTTTAATATATTATCTTTTTGCTAAATACGACATTAAAAGCATTCAAAATATTCTTAATTCAGCACGAAAAGAGGAGTTCTACCCTTATAGCGAAATTTTTGCAATCACAATAGAATTTCTCAAATCGGAAGAGCAAGAGCAATGTGTTCTTATAGCAAGAAAATTCAAAGAGCACATAAAGCAATATAGGAAATTTTCAGGCGATAAAACCTATTCATTAATCTTTCCTTTCAATATTATGTATGTTTTTTGTTTGATTAAAGCTTTCCAAGCCTTAGAAACAAAAGACGAAATCAAGAAAGATTATGCGCTCTTTATTAAAAATAATTATGCTTTATCAAGTGATGAAGCGATTTTTGAGCATTTTTTCAATAATAATTTGAACGAAAAACTACTTTGTCTTTTTACTCAAAAAGCTTTAGATGCTAACAATATTTCCAATTTGGAAATTGCGATATACTTTATTGCCGTCGCTTCACTTCCACGAGATAGTGAACGTGATATTTGGCTTTGCGAGCATGTAAAAACATATTTCATCGCAACAAAAAAATATATGCCCTTTATGGCTAGCCAATTTGCAAATATACTCATTCATATTCTACCTGCTGAAAAAAGTGTAGAATATAAAGCATATGCAGATAAATATCCATATTTTAATTTTGCAAAGCTCACCTCTTCTGGAACATCTTTAGAAAAAAGAATTGATGCTATCTATTCTTTTATGACAAATGCAACAAACACAAACTCTTCAAAGAAAAAAATCACTAAAAGCCCTAAACGACTAGCATGGTTCGTTTCTACTGCCTATCACGAAGTTACTCCAATAGAGCAGTCCTTCACAAAAAATGAATGGACAAAGGGTAGAAAGGTTTCTCTTGTAAAGCTTAGAGATAATACTGATGAATATCCATATCTTATCGACCAAGACAAAGAAGTTGTAAAAAAATGCACAAAAAAAGATTATTGGGCTGATCATTATCATGTAGATTATGAAAAAGCTATGCCTCTTCTTGTGAAGCATCCTTTTGTATTTAATGAGCAAACTTTAGAACATATAGAATTAGAGCTAAAAGAAGTAAAACTTGGCATTGATCAAATTCAAGAAAAAGATCAAGAAAATTATCAGCTTACTTTTACACTTCCCACGCATAGAGCTGGAATATACACGCAAAAAGTTGACAATATTTTACAAATCACGCCCATAACAGCAGAACATATTCATTTAAAAGAACTTATGGGCGCAGAAAAGCTTGTAGTGCCTAAAAATGTGCAAGAAAAGATTTTAGAGCTTGCTTCAAATGAAGAAAGCCCGATTGCTGTACGTTTAAATATGGAAATACAAGAATTATCAAGCGATAACATCAATACAATTCCAACATTTAGGCTAAAACGTTTACAATCAAATCAAGGGCTAGGATTAGAAGTTTCTGCTATAATCTATCCTATTGAAAACAAAGATACTTTCTTTACACCTACAAAGGGCACACAAAAATTAATCATTCAAGCACAGCAAGCTCCACTACAAATTCAGCGTGATTTTTCAAAAGAAAAAGAAAGCATCGACGCACTTTTAGAACTTTGCCCCACACTTAAAGAAAACTTGTTAAACGATGAATATTCTTGGACTTTAAACGAGCCAGATCAAGCATATCAAGTGCTTTTAGAATTACAAGATGGGCAAAACAAGCAAAGCAATCTTCAATTTGAGTGGTTTAATAGCCAGCCGATAAAGATTTCGCACACAATACATACTAGCGATATGAAGATGCGTGTGCAGTCAAAAAACAATTGGTTTAGCCTTGATGGCAATGTACAAGTTGACGAAAATCTCGTTCTTGATATGCGTAAATTACTCAAAGAAAGCAAGAAAGTTCGTGGGCGTTTTATTCCTTTGCACGATGGACAAATCCTTTCAATCACAGAAGATTTTAAACGTGTTCTTGAAAAATTGCACGCCATTTCGCAAGAAGACAAAGAAGATCAAATTATCCACCCACTAGCAATTCCTGCTTTGCAAAATGTTTTCAATTCTTTAGATGATGATTTTCAAGAGAAGAATATAGTTTTTGATAGCAAATTCAATACTTGGCAAGAAAGATTACAAAATTTAAACACTCAAGCAAGTATGCCGAAAAACTTGCATGCCGAATTGCGCCCTTATCAATACGACGGCTTCAATTGGCTTTCATCTTTGGTACATATTGGCGCTGGTGCTTGTCTTGCTGACGATATGGGTCTTGGTAAAACCTTACAATCTATAGTGCTTATTCTTCATCTTGTTCAAGATAACAGTATAGATTTTAGTGACTTAAGAAAAAACTCAACAAATAAATCTTTGCCGATTCTTATTGTTGCCCCAACTTCTGTTTGTCACAACTGGGCTAGCGAACTTGAACGTTTTGCACCAAGCTTGAAAGTACAAAGACTTACAGCAGTAAATTCAAAAAAAGAAAGAAGCAAAGTTATTCAAGAATTAGAAGAAAATGAGATACTTATCTTAGGCTATAGTCTTTTAAATTCTGAAATATCTTCATTAATATCAAGAAATTTCAAATTAATTCTCTTTGATGAAGCGCAAGCTCTAAAAAATGCACAAACATTACGTTCAAAATCAAGCACAAAACTTAATGCACATTCAAAACTTGCATTAACAGGCACACCAATAGAAAATTCTCTTGAAGATTTATGGAGTATTTTCAATATTATAAATCCTGGTTTACTTGGTTCAAATGAAGCCTTTAATCAGCGCTTCAATCCGCCAGCCTCTGCTCTTGATGTCACAAAAAA
>CAYJDN010000010.1:9148-12652 GCA_964368925.1 uncultured Desulfovibrionaceae bacterium
GATCTCCCCCCTCGCACAGAGCAAAATCTCATTATTGAACCAAGTGCCGAAGAAAGAGCATTTTATGAAGCGCTTCGCAGGCAAGCTCTTGAAAACATTGAAAAAGCAAGAGATGCAAATGATGGAAAAGAAAGGCAAGCACAATTTCATATTTTGGCAGAACTTACAAAATTACGCCAAGCCTGCTGTAATCCACGCCTTGTAGATTCAAACTCTACCATTCTTTCATCAAAACTTGCCATGTTATTAAATCTTGTGAGCGAATTAAGGAGTAATAATCATCAAGCTCTCATTTTCTCGCAATTCACAGGACATTTAAAAATTATTTATAATGCAATTTGCGAACTTGGAATGAAGACACTCTATCTTGACGGTTCAACCAAAGAAAAACAAAGGGCAGAACTTGTTTCTTCTTTTCAGCAAGGACAAGCAGATATATTTTGCATAAGCCTAAAAGCTGGTGGCCAAGGACTCAACCTCACAGCCGCAGATTATGTAATACATTTAGATCCTTGGTGGAATCCTGCTGTTGAAGATCAGGCCTCGGATCGTGCCTATCGCATAGGTCAAAACCGTCCTGTGACTGTCTATAGATTGATTATGCAAGGCAGTGTGGAAGAAAAGATATTAAAAATGCACGATAGCAAAAGAAATCTTGCTGATGACATTCTTTCTGGCACAAATAAAGCCCAGAAATTATCTATTGAAGAATTGATGCTCTTATTCAATTAAGATTTGCTCAAGAATAGCTATTTGCCTAAATAACTATGTATTATGCAATGTATTAGAACAATAATAATACAATATTTACTGATAAAAAAAGTGACTATCATAAAAAAATAAAGCTAAAGCAAGGCTTTATGATAGGCAGAGTTTTATGCAAAATGCTATAAGCGATTAAAAAAATAGAGTCTCGCTAGAAAATTCCAGCAAGACTCTAATACCGCTCTAATGGCGGAGCGGAAGGGACTTGAACCCTCGGCCTCCGACGTGACAGGCCGGCGTTATAACCGACTTAACTACCGCTCCGTTCGAAACAATTACTCGTTCCGTGAAAAGAAAACTATATCTTTCTCTCAGAATTGTCAAGTTTTTTTTTCAAATTTTTTATTTTTTTTTCAAATTCTTTAACTGAACTTTATAGGTATGTGTTTTATTGAACTTTTTTCCAAATAATCTAAACGAATACATAATAAACCATTGTGCATTTCTGCTATTAAACTTTCCTTATCTACATTTTCTGGTAGATGAAAATTGAAAGCATACATATCTTCGGCAAAATCCATACAATTAATTTTCTCATCTTCCTTTATTTTTAATTCCATTTGCGCCTCTAAGTGCAAAATATCATGGACAATTTCAAGCATAATATTCGCATCTGGAACGGCTGGCAATTCAATAAGTAAGCAAAGAACATCGCCAAAATCAATAATATCAATGTTTGGCTTAACGCTTCGACTTGTTTGCATGTTTCTTCTCCTTTGCTTTTTTACGCTCTTGCATATCTTTATTTTCATGTAATTCTAGCTCTCTTGCATTTGAAGCGCCTAATTCATCTGTAACAATTTCAATTTCCTTGACTTTGGACTTTGGAAGTTCTATAAACAGCAAGCCATTTTCAAGTTCTGATTGAATTTCGCTTCCATCAATGCTTGAATTAAATTCTACCTTACGAAGAAAAGTGCCGACAGCACGCTCTTGAAACAAATACCGACCAGAGGGGCTTGTATAGGTCACTTCTAGTTCTAATAAGCGATCGATAAATCGTAATTTGAAATCTTCAACACTCACACCCGACATGAAAGCTCGCACAAAATAGGCATTATCATTTTCGCTTATCATCAATTCTGGAAGTCCTTCAATTATACCGCTGAAATATTTCAAATTAAAGTCAGGATGTTGACCATAGCGCCCTTTAATTTTATAACTATTCTGAAAACTCATTTCTATTCCTCCAAGAAAAGCTCTATATATCAAAACATATTTGACTAAATGCAGGCAATTATTTTACACTCTCTTTGTCAGATTATCAGCTGACTAAAAACTCTACAAGAAACAAGAAGTTATACATCATGAAATATTACATACAAACTTTCGGCTGCAAAGTGAGCCAATACGAGAGTCAAGCCATGCGTGAAGCTTGGCAAAAAAACTTCCCAAACTATAATGAAACGTCAAGCCCCGAAGAGGCTGATTTACTCATTATAGCGAGTTGTGCAGTAACTCAAGAGGGCGTTACAGACGCAAGACAATTGTGTAATAAATGGTGTAGAAATTTCCCAAACGCTCATATAATAGTTACTGGTTGTGCCGCTGAAATAGCCCAAGAGGACTTTAAATTAGCAAATGCGGTTGTAACCCAAAAAGCACGTGATCTACTGCTTACAAGCGATCCTTTGCTCTTACAAGGCTATTTCCACAATGACAAACCGTCCTATTATCCTGATTTTACTATCGAAGATTTCAAACGCTCACGTCCTGTAATAAAAATACAAGACGGTTGCTCACATTATTGCTCTTATTGCATAGTGCCTTATTCAAGGGGCGGATCACGTTCACGCAGTATTGATGACATACTACAAGAGGTTGAAATTCTTTTAGAAAAAGGTTTTAGAGAATTTGTACTTTCTGGCATAAATCTTAGGCAATACAATTTTCAAGACAAAGATTTTTGGGACGTGCTTATAGCCCTACAAAATAAATTTGCAAAAGATTATGAAAACATAGCTCGCTTTCGTCTCAGTTCTCTTGAACCTGCACAATTGAACGATAAAGGCATTGAAGCGCTCACGCTCTCAAAAATGCTTAGTCCTCATCTTCATCTCTCTTTACAAAGTGGTTCGCAAGAAGTGCTAAAAAGAATGAAAAGAGAACATTACCTTATCAGTGATGTGCATAAATATTTAGATAAATTGAGTAAATATTGGAATACTTTTGCATTAGGCGCTGATTTTCTACTCGGTTTTCCTCAAGAAAGCCAAGAAGAATTTGAAGAAAGCTATTCTCTTGTCCAAGAGCTACCCTTTACTTATGCCCACATTTTCCCCTATTCCATCAGACCAAACACAGTAGCTGCAAAATACAAAGGGCAGATACTCAAAGAAGTAAAAAAAGAAAGAACAGCGCTCTTGCGTGCTCTTATTGCAGAAAAAAAAGAAGCATTTTTGCAAAATAATTATGAAATACACAATTCCTCACATTTGAAAATTTCACTAGATATTCCAAAGGAAGAAATTCAACTACCTGAAAATACGACTATTATCATTGATGGTATTGATCAATATTACACGGCTTGCAAAGTTGAAGTGTCTAAGAATGAAGAATTAGAGCGTATTTTCAAACATGGCCACGATTTATTAAATATTGACATAACAAATATAGGCAAAGATAGTATCACAGCTAAATTAGCAACTAATTTGTAATTTATTTGAATAACAATACAATTTAGGAAAGCGGATCCACCTATCCTAAAAATCTGCTTTTCTTAAACAATCTTTAATACTG
>CAYJDN010000010.1:12662-18836 GCA_964368925.1 uncultured Desulfovibrionaceae bacterium
CAAGCTATTTGCCAAAACTTGCCTTATGAGATTTAGTAATTATATTTTAATTGATGGACAGCTATTTCAAATTGATTTGAAATACTCTATGTGAGTGACAAATCATTTTATTTGAAAGTATTTGGGCAATTTAATAAATTATAAAATCAAACTCTTAGAAGCTATTTAAGCCATTTTCCCCTTTTTCACAAATTTTATTTCTTGCCAAGAAATAAAGAAATTGTTACTCTTTGCCATCTTTTAGTAAACAACTACACTAACAAAAATAACTATTTAGAATATTTCAGATTATCATGCGTAGAGAACTACTTGTTGCTTTTTTTCTTTCTTTTGTTCTTTGGATAAAATCTTTCCGTTTGCCTAAAGATTTAAGAGCTTTTTTCAAGAGCAAAAAACCTGCTCAATTCACACTTTCAAATAAACGTTATGCATTAAAAACGTCTATTGCTGTAGTGCTTTCTTATTTATTGGCCTTACCAATTTCACATGAATTTGCTGTTTGGGCGCCAATTTCGGCAATTATTGTTATGCAAGTGAATGTGGCTTCTTCCATTGAAACGAGTGTTGACCGCATTATAGGCACATTATACGGTGCTGTTCTTGGCATACTTATTCACTATCTTCTTCCTCCAAATACATTAGGTTTCACCTTAGGACTATGGATTATTGCCGCTATCTGCGCCTTGCTCTTAGTGCGAAATCCGCTCTATAGACTTGCTGGCATAACAAGCGTTTCAATTTTCTTACTTGCCAGTGCCCAAGAGTCTGCTTTTCACTTTGGTGTAACATTCATGCTACTTATAATATTAAGTATCGTTGTTTCTGTCTTTGTATCTGTATTGCTTTGGCCTGTTTCTGGTGCAGAAGAATTGAGCCAATCTGTGAGAAAGCAATATTTTATGGCGGCGGACTACCTTGATGCCATCACTTTTTCTTTCTTTGCAAATCAACAGCATCTCATTCATTCATATATTGACGAATTGCATGATGCAATCAGTCAAAACCGCACAAAATTTAGAAAAATCAAAGAATATGAGGGCATGAACCTCTCACGCCATTATCCTGAAATGGAACAATTAATCGGCGGACTTGAGCTTATTCGTATCTATCTTACATCTATGCTTGACGCTCTTGATAGTATTGCTGACCCTATTGCTTCATTGCCAATGGCTGAAGAACTCAAATCGCTATCCTCTTCTTCTGCTTCTGGTCTTAGATGGCTTGCGGCGCATACTGACGATCAGGCCATGCCCGAAGTGCGTTTCTATATTGAAGCAAGCTCTATTGGCATTGCAGATTTATTGACAGATAAAAGCTTCAAAAAACTTAGTCATGCACAATTAATTCAAGTGCTTGCTTTTTATAATGCTATGAATCATTTAGCTGAATCTGTAGCTATTCTTGAAGAGCAAATTTACATAATCAATCATAAACAAGGCGCAAAAAAGAGAAAAAGAAGAAAATTTAGAAAAAATCTTCTTACTTATATAAAGAGAATAAAAAGAAAATTTTATAGAAAATATTTTAAAAATAGTAAGTGTAGAAAACATGGAACAAAATAATAGTTCTTCACAAAAGAGCGAAGAAATAGAATTAGTCTTCGACAAATTTCATCCTTGGTTAGCGCCTTTAGCTGGCTATAGCGATTTAGCTATGCGTCTTCTTGCTCGTAAATACGGCGCAAAAATATGTGTTACTGAAATGGTGAGCGCTAAAGGCATTGTCTATGGCGGAAAAAACACAACAAGTCTTTTAAAAACCACTCCTGAAGATCAAAACACGATAGTTCAACTTTTTGGCAATGAAGCGCACTTTCTTGTTGAAGCCATGGCCGCTATACAAGATATGGGTTTCAAATATTTTGATATAAATATGGGTTGCTCTGTAAAAAAAGTGACTAAAACTGGTGCTGGCGCTGCAATGCTTAGGGAAGTCGAAAACATGCTTGTATGTGCTGAAGCAATGCTAAAGCAAAGCAATGGAAAGACTGGCTTCAAATTTCGCTTAGGCTATCACATGAATGAAGATGTATGGAAAGAATTTGTTCCAGCTTTATGTGAAATGGGCGCTATGTATCTTGTTTTGCACCCACGCTATGCAAAACAACACTTTCAAGGCACAGCAAAAAAAGAAATTTTGAGTGAATTAAAAGCAATTTCCACTGTACCAGTTATAGCTTCAGGTGATTTACTCACTGCGCAAGATGGAAAAGATTGCATTGACAATTATAATGTAGATAGCCTTATGTTTGCTCGTGGTGCAATATCTAACCCTGCGATTTTCGAAGATTATTTAGCTTTAGTCAATAATGAAAGCCCTAAAGAACATACATTAGACAGAGCTTTTCAAATTGTTCAAGATTACGTAAGCCTATGTATTGAGCATTTTCCAGATCGAGCCTTACCAAGAATGAGGGCTTTTGTACCTAGAATATTACACAATTTTCATTCAGTATCGCATTTAAGAAAAGCGATTATAGCCGCTCAAAACTGGGAAGAATTCAATCTTGCCCTAAACACATATTATAAAAATTACACAGGAAATGACTATGAACCAAGCTAAAAAAGACTTACTTTCTCTTTCTTTTACTGAATTAGAGCAATTCATAGTCCATGACCTCAAACAGCCAAAATTTAGAGCTAAACAAGTTTGGGAATGGCTATGGAAGAAAAATGTATCAAGTTTTGAAGAAATGACTTCTTTGTCTAAAGATTTTAGAGCCTTACTTATGGAAGAAGCCGAAATTTTGAAACTAAGCCTTGTAAACATGCAAGAATCAAAAGATGGAACTAAAAAATTTCTTCTTGCTCTTCCCGACAATGAATTTATTGAAACTGTGCTTATTCCCTCAACAGATAGAGAGGGTAGAACTCGCATAACCCAATGTATTTCTTCACAAGTTGGCTGTGCAATGGGCTGTACTTTTTGTAGCACAGCAACCCTCGGCTTTACTCGAAATATGACTATGGGCGAAGTTTTAGGACAAATTCAATACGCCAGAAACTTTCTAAATGACAATGATCCTTCACACCCAATTATTAGAAATATTGTTTTTATGGGCATGGGCGAACCATTTTTAAATTTAGAAAATACGATGAAAGCACTTGAAACTCTTAACAATGAACACGGTTTAGCATTTTCACCAAGGCGCATCACTGTTTCCACTTGTGGCATCAAAAAAGGCATGCAAGAATTAAGTGAAGCTGGTCTTGCCTATCTTGCTATTTCTTTACATGCTCCTAATCAAGAATTACGTGAACAAATTATGCCAAAAGCGGCTAAAGGCTGGCATCTTGATTCGCTTATAAATGAATTGAGTAGATATAATTTGAAAAGCAGAGAGCGTATCACCTTAGAATATTTACTTATTGGCGAAGTGAACGATTCCATACACGAAGCTAAAGAATTAGTTAAAATTTGTTCGCATCTAAAAGCCAAGCTCAATCTTATTCCTTATAATCAAACGCCACACGCTCCTTATAAAAGTCCAAGTCCTGAAAGGTTGCGTGAATTTCAGCAATATCTAAATAATAAAGGCATTGTTGCTGTTTTTAGAAAAAGTAAAGGTGCTGATATTGCTGCTGCTTGCGGGCAGTTAAAAGCTGAGCATAGTTAGAATGTGTTTCTAAATTATTTCTTTTGCCTTTTGGCGATATAGCCAAAATTTCTTCTTTATGCTTATAGCATATTGCAGACGACTATTTTTTCCGACATTAGGCTTCGTCAAAAGTTTTATCAAAGGTAATAGTTTTGTAGAAAAAATCAATTGTGCAGAGATCTTATATTTGAAACATTTTTATACAATTAAAAAAGGCGTCGATTTTCGGCGCCTTTTATTTTTCTTATTTTTTTTCGCAATTTATATAACTTTTTTTTGTATAGCTTTTTCTTGTATAGCTTATTCTTGCATAACAGCAAATATAAATGGATAGCTATAGAAATAGTAATTTATCCATTCTGCCTTACCAAAACTATTAGAAACCTTACCATGCGCTTTTGATGTAACTTTATCTTCAAAATCTACATTCGCAAGTGGTGTATTCTCTATTTCATGTGAGCCAAACCAAACTGGATCATTGCCCGCCATTACAAAAACATAAGGCGACAATTCCATATATTCAAAGAATTTTTCTGTGTTAAAATAGACAATAAATACACCTAGTAAAGCGCCAACATTGTCATAAACTGGTATGCCTACTAAAGTAGTGTGTGTGTCGTAGCTGATCTGAGAAATAACTCTTGTCGCTCTTTTGTCTTGCCATTCGGGATAGAGCAAGAGCGAAGTAAAGTCTAAATAATTTGGATAGGCGGCGGGTAAAGCACCTGTCACAAATCCATCAGCATTAATGAGCGCTATGCCATCAACCCATGGAAATGTTAAGAAAAGTTCATCAATCGCAGTTGAAGTTGGTGGCAATTCAAGCACCGCTAATACATTTTCAAATGCTCTTAGCTCTTCGCCCACTTTCATAAGATTCGTCGCTAGCAATTCTTCAGTATTTGATAAATCAGAACCGTCGTCCATCTTATATTTTACTGGTGGATCAATAAAAGTGTTATAAAAATCCTTAGCGCCATGCCAAGCGGAGGCACAAGCACTAAGTGAAAAAAACAATAATAATAAAGAAAGAGTTCTAACAAACATTGATATAATCGTCCTATGAAGCTTGTGCTCTACGCTCTAATCTGTCAGCAAGCCTATCAAGTACAGAATGTAAGCGTGGTGAAAGGTGCAATACGTCTTGAGCGCTTGACATATTGACTTTGGCAGGTGCATTAGCCTCTTCCAAAGCTTTTTGCAAAGTAGAAATTCTGGAAGTATAATAGGCCTCTACTTCTTTGTCACCTGCTTTATTTGCTTCTTGCAAAAGATTGTTAAATATTTCTATAGCGCCTTCAATATCACCCTGCTCAGCAAGCAGATTCGCCATAGATTTTGTATTTGTAGATATTTTTACATTAGTTGCATCATGCGAATAAAATTCATTTTCTTGGTTTTCGACTTGAATTTTTATGGGTGCATTTTCTTCGTCATGGAGAGAAAGATTTTTTTCAAATTGCAATTTATCAGCTGTTTGAGCGCTAGAAGCTTGCAATGCCTTTGCTAATTCGGCCTGACCTGCCTGACTTGCCTGATTAGCCTGACCTGCCTGACTAGATTGTTTAGAAAAAGTTTCGCTTTTTTCTGTAGAAGCAAGAATAGACTGAATTGATTCTATAGGCGAAATTGAGTCTAGCCTATCTTCAAATTCATTTTCTTTTACTGTTCCAGTTTGCAAATCATTGTTTAAATTTGCCCCAGCACCTGTATTCACACTAGGAGCAACAAAGGAAGCAAATGAAATTTCTTTAGCCGCTTGCAAGTGACTCGCTTTATTTTCAGGCGAATAGGCTTGAATACCAGCTTGTAAAATTTCCATAAATGATAAAGATGGATTGCTAAACAATGTGCCTAAAAGACCAAGTGCAGAAGAAATCGTGATGTTTTCCCCTGCGGTGAGCTTACTCCAAGTATACCAAAAGCCTGAATAAGACTGAAATATTTCTGTCAATTTGTGCAAATGAACTTGCGCTTCGCTCATTCTTTCATGTTTTACAAGTAAATCAATAAAATAAAGACGAGCTTCTAAGAAATCTGGCTGAAATTCAAGCCCTTTTGCAAGAATTTGAACAGCTTCATCATATCTATGCTCTTTAACTAAAAGTTTTGCATAGGCAAAGAACACCTTGGAATTTGGCTCTAACTCTAATATTTCTTTATACAGCTCAAGTCTTTCGTTCATTATTCACTTGCCTCTTGCCAATAGGTTGAGTTTTGTTGATCTTCAAAAATATAAAGAACTTCCGATTTTTTTACATAATTTAATTGCTGGCGAATTTTCTTTTCTAAATAATCATTATCAGTATTAAGCAGACGAATTTTCGTGGAAAGCTCTTCATTTTCTTTAGCAAGCAAGGCAAGATCATTCTTCATCTCTAAAAGAATTTCATTATCATTTTTCCATGCAGAAATACTATGCTCGCCAAACAAAAGAGTGAATACTGCAAAAACATTAAAGCAAAGACAAACAGCAAGTATAGTATACTTTACAACTAAGCTTTTGTCATTCTTTGCATTAATCATTTATGCTCCTTATTATTCTTCGGTTTTCGCTAAAGTTGCAGCATAGAAAT
>CAYJDN010000011.1:0-2236 GCA_964368925.1 uncultured Desulfovibrionaceae bacterium
CGCAAAATCCTCACTGCGCATTTTGTGTCAAAAATGCTTGTTCGCTAAAGATTTTGTGCTAATCGCACATAATATATTCTATCTATTTTTCAAGCCGTACTATCTCCCCTATACTTGC
Organism: uncultured Desulfovibrionaceae bacterium; assembly: GCA_964368925.1. Classification (GTDB taxonomy): domain Bacteria; phylum Desulfobacterota; class Desulfovibrionia; order Desulfovibrionales; family Desulfovibrionaceae; genus CAYJAZ01. The sequence continues at coordinate 119 of CAYJDN010000011.1, forward strand.
TAAAATTTTTATTTGCTTATTTTTTCTAAGAGCCAATTTATGTTTTTTCCTAAATTTAGCATTGTTGTGATACCTTCTGCGTCGTCCTGCACGTCGCCTTCTTTGAGTCCCACGCCCATATTCCAGTAGGAGGACATTGGCACTATCATTTCGGAAATGCCAAAAAAGGCCATAAGTCCGTGATATACCATGAGTGAGCCTGCACGGCGATTTACGGCAATAGGAGCGCCGATTTTGTATTTTAGGTCGGACCTTACGGCATATCCTGCTCTATCTATGAGGCATTTTATTTCTGGGGTTAGGTTTGCGAAGTAGGTTGGTGAAGCGAGGATAATGGCGTCTGCTTCACGCATTTTTTGCATCCAATCGTTCATTGGGTCATCTTTTTGCACGCATTTTCCTAGTCCTTTTTCTGTACGACAATACCCACAGGCTTTACAGCCGTGTAGGAGCACACCGCCGACTTGAATTATTTCGCAATCATGTCCTGCTTCTTGCAGTGGTTCGAAGGTTTTTTGAATGAGTTGATATGTATTCCCTTTTTTTCTTGGACTTCCGTTGAAGGCTATAATTTTCATATAATTCTCCTTAGTTTATTGGCTATGTTTTAGGTTTTCACAATTTATAACATAGAGCTTATAAATTAGCAATTATAGGGAAGTGTGGGGAAATTTTTTATGCAATATGTTAAAACAAAAAAACCTGCTTTGGAGCAGGTTCTTTTTGTTATTTTATAGTGGAATTATTTCAAAATCCACTCGTCTATTCATGGCATTAGCTATTTTAGAATCTTCTTTCAAAGCGGGGTTGGTATCTCCGTAGCTAACTGTATTTAGTTGGCTTGGGTTGACACCGAGCATGATGAGGTAATTGTATACTTCTTTTGCTCTTAGCTCTGCGATGTAGTAGTTATGTTTGTTAGTACCAGTTTTGTCGGCATTTCCAACAATCATAACATGAATGTGAGGATTCTTTCTTAGTATTGCGGCCTTTTCGAGTAAGAGGTTATAAAATTCTGGTTTTATAATTTCTTTATTGACGTCGAAATAGACTGCATCTTGAGTAAGTTGCTGTAATAGTTGTGCTTGCACATTTTGCGTATTATTTTCATCGGGCATTGAGTGGTCTGTTATGACATAGGTTTTCTTGTCACCACAGGCAGCAATCATAAGCGAGAGAGATAGTATCGCGAGTGCTTTGAATAGACTTTTTTTATTCATCAATTATCAAATTTTACAATTATTGAGCGATAACTGTGAATTGGTTACGACGGTTCATAGCGTGATCAGCGTCTGTGTTACCAAGAGCAACTGGACGTTCTTTACCGTAGCTTACGATTGAAAGTTGGTCTGGGTTTACACCGAGAAGCATGAGGTATTCGTAAGCAGCACGAGCACGACGTTCGCCAAGAGCGAGGTTGTATTCTTGTGTACCACGAGTATCGCAATTACCTTCTATACGGATACGTACATTAGGGAATTGACGAAGAAGGTCAGCTTTGATTTGAAGCATTGGGTAGTATTCTTCTTTGATATCGTATTTGTTGAAATCGAAGTAGATTACGTTTTCAGAAATTGCGAGTACAGCAGCTTCTAAAGCAGCAGCTTGTGCTTTAGTTTCGTCTTCAACAACTTCAACAGTTTCTTCAACTTGTTGTTCAGCTTGTTGTACTGGTGCTTGTTCTTGTGGTTCTGGGTCTGAAGAACAACCAGCGCCAAAAGTAGCCATAACGATAAGAGCTAAAGCGAGTGATAAATTTTTCATAAAAGGCCTCCGAAAAAAATTTAATTTGTATCTTTCCATACTTAATATATGAGAAGACGGTGCAAATTTACTTAGGCATTTTTGCATATTTTACTGTCTTTGTAAAGTTTTTTATTTAGCAAGAAACGATTTCACAGTATTCCAATTTGCCTGCCTTAGTAACAAATACATGGATTTTAGTCTTATTTTTAAAACATAGATTCCGCGGTTAAAGTCCACTTTCTAAGTGCAGAAGGCTTGTAAAACATAAAAAAAGCCACTCATCAAAGGATAAGTGGCTTGTAAAACAATGTTATCTAGGGTGTGTTTCTAAATTAATTTCTACGGCGTCTGTCGTTTCTGTCGTTTCTGTCG
>CAYJDN010000011.1:2336-18719 GCA_964368925.1 uncultured Desulfovibrionaceae bacterium
TCTGTCGTTTCTGTCGTTTCTGTCGCCACGTGGACGTTCTGGGCGTCTTGTGCTTTCAGGAGTCCATTCAATGCCTTCTTTTTCTAGCATGATGGCTTTATGTGAAGCTCTAATTTTATCGCCTGTTATTTCAATAACTTTTACTTCAATATCTTGTCCTACGCTAAGCACACTTTCAACTTTATCAATTCTATCAAGTGAAATTTGTGAAATATGTACTAATGCTTCTAGGTTTGGTAAGATTTCTACAATAGCGCCAATTTCTAATAATTTACGCACTTTAGCATTATAGTTTTTACCAAGTTCAGCTTTTTGATCGTAATAAGTCACCATTTCTTTTGCAGCTTGTAGAGCAGCCATAGTAGGAGCAAAGATGCTGATAGCGCCGCTATCGTCAATGTCTACAGATGCGCCAGTTGCAACAGTAATAGCTTTAATATTTTTACCACCAGGTCCGATAATGAGGCGGATAATGTCTGGATTTACGTGTAATACTTCAAATTGTGGTGCATTTGGAGAAAGTTCGCTTCTGTATGCTGGAAGCGCTTTTGCCATTTCGCCAAGAATGTGCATACGTGCTTCTTTAGCTTGTGACATAGCATTTGCCATAATTTCAGTGGTGAGGCCAGCAATTTTAATATCCATTTGAAGTGCAGTAATACCTTCAGCTGTACCCGCAATTTTGAAATCCATATCGCCAAGAGCATCTTCGTCGCCAAGAATATCAGTAAGAACGATGAAATCGTCGCCCTCTTTGATTAATCCCATAGCAACACCAGCTACTGGTGCTTTAATTGGAACGCCTGCGTCCATAAGTGATAAACAACCGCCACAAACAGCAGCCATAGAAGAAGAACCATTTGATTCTAAAGTATCGGAAACAATACGGATAGTGTATGGGAATGCTTCTTTAGCAGGAAGAATTGACTTCAATGCACGCTCAGCCAAATGCCCATGACCAACTTCACGACGGCCAACACGCACAGGCTTTACTTCGCCAACGGAAAAAGCAGGGAAGTTATAATGAAGCATGAAGTTTTTGAATTGATCGCCATTTAGGCCGTCAAAGCGCATTTCATCAGCACTTGAGCCTAATGTGGTTGTAACTAATGATTTAGTTTCGCCACGTGCAAAAAGTGTTGAACCATGCACCATTGGAAGCACAGAAGTTTCAATTTCGATTGGACGCACAGTTTTAGTGTCACGTTCGTCGATACGTGTGCCTTCTTTTTGAATGCGTGTGCGAACTAATGTTTTTTCAAGAGAATCTAAAGTTTCGCTTAACATTCCCATAGCTTCAGGATTTTCAGCCATAGCTTCATTAGCAAGCATTTTTTCTTTTACAGCTACTTTCACAGCTTTTCTAGCGTCTTTACGAGCCATTTTTTCAGGCACACGCAAAGCAGCGTCCATGCCAGCTTCTAATGCTAATTCTTTGATATAGTTGTAAATTTCTTCGTTTCTTTCTTTTGGAACATATACTGTTTTTTCTTTACCACAAAGCTTTACTAATTCTTCTTGTAAAGCGATAAGTGGTTGAATTTCCTTATGTCCCCATTCAAGAGCTTCAACAATAATGTTTTCTGGTAAGAATTTAGCTTCGCCTTCCACCATAACAACAGCGTCTTTACTTGCTGCAAAAACTAGATCCATTTCAGATTCAGCTAATTGGCTTACAGTTGGGTTTAATACGAATTCGCCATTAATACGCCCAATTCTTGCACCAGCAATCGGTGCTTCAAAAGGAATATTAGAAAGCATAACAGCGGCAGAAGCGGCAGTAATACCCATAGTATCAGGTAGATTTATTTGATCTGCTGAAATTACGCTTGCAAGCACTTGAATTTCATTATTATACCCTTTAGGGAATAAAGGACGAATAGGACGGTCAATAAGTCTTGAAACAAGGGTTTCATTGTCTGATGGTTTTCCAACTTCACGACGGAAAAAGTTACCAGGAATACGGCCAGCAGCATACATTTTTTCAGAATATTCAACGGTGAGTGGGAAGAAATCTTTTGGTGTTTCAAGCACTTGTTCACATACAGTAACAAGTAAAACTGTGCCTTCGCATTGAATCCAAACAGCCCCAGCTGCTTGACGAGCAAGGCGCCCAGTTTCTAAAATAACTTCTTTTCCGCCAACGGTACAGCTAACACGGGTTCCATTCAATAAGTTCATAAGTCTCCTTAGGTGTACAGAATATTTTCTATTATTAGAAATTCTTTGTATTCTGTCAGAATTTTTGAGCGTGAGTGCGAGTCTTTATAAGTCTTTTCAATGGTAGGATAGTATTTTCTTTAAAATTAGCAAGTAAAAGAAAGTATTATCCCGAAATATGTTATGAAAGTTTTATAAAGCCTCTCACCCTAAATTTACATTGTCATGCACAATGTTCTATAAAAAGCTTGTGGAAAGATTTCAAAATAGATAATCTTTCCACATAATTAACTTCGTATTACTTACGTAAACCGAGTTTCTCAATAAGAGAACGGTAACGTTGTACATCCGTAGTTTTGAGGTAACCTAAAAGTTTACGTCTTTGACCAACTAATTTTAATAGGCCAGTACGTGAGTGGAAATCTTTTTTGTGCACTTTGAAGTGTTCAGTTAGCCCTTCAATACGAGCTGTTAAAAGTGCAATTTGTACCTCTGCTGAGCCTGTGTCGCCTTCGTGTTTTGCATGAGTAGCAATAACAGACTTCTTTTGTTCTAAATCCATGACCACAGCGATCCTCCTTATCATGGGTTAAATTGTTAAGCCAAATGGCAGCAAAAAATTATGCCGACCATAAACCCCTCAGAATTGTCCAAACTGGCTTAGAAAACCCTTCTTGATAATTTGCCTGCATAAGCGCAATGGGAGTTTTATCTTCACTTTGGAAAATAGCTCTTGTGCCAAATTCTACAGGTAAATCATAGCTTCCTGACTCAATAATTCGATCATGTGGAATACTTGATCCATACATCAAATCTTGCTCGATATCTTCATCACAAGTGATTTGTATCCAGTCTAGAGCGGAAGTAAAAGGGTGAAGCCTTTCTGACAGCATGCTTGGATTGTCAACAATCTCATCCAATTCGCAAGCCTTATCAAGACCAAATGGGTGGCTGTAGAGCCTGTTGAGCGCTGTTAGACAGGCGCCGCATTGCAAACGCTGCCCCAAGCTGTGGGCCAGGGAACGTATATACGAGCCTGATGAACACTCAACTTCAAATCGCACATAAGGAAAATCTATAGATAGAATTTCTGCGTGCGAAATATGTATTTCTTTAACTTTTACAGGTACTTCCTTACCCTCTCTTGCAAGCGCATATAGGGGTTTGCCCTTGTGCTTTGCCGCAGAATAAGGTGGCACTATCTGACTTGTGGTGTTGAGCCAACGAAGCACTTCTTTTTCAACGTCTTCTTTGCTGATTGAAGAATAATCGTTCTCTTCAAGAACTTCACCCTCAATATCCCAAGTATCTGTCACTGTGCCAAGCTTCAATTCGCCCTCATATATTTTCTTACCCCCCTCAAGAAGGTAATTTGAAAGCTTTGTTGCCTGACCAAGCAAAACAAGAAGAACACCTGTAGCCATAGGATCTAGCGTGCCAGCATGCCCAATCTTCTTTTGACCAAGCCTTTTCAAAACTGAAATCGCCTTAGCAGAAGTTATGCCCTTAGGCTTATTGAGGACAAGAACGCCGTTTTGTTGCTCCATAGTCTACCTAAAAAAAAGAATTTTCTGTATAGTTAAAGTATATATCTATACAAAGGCATAGAAAATTAGTATATTATTCTACATACTTTCCCTAAACCTCTAACAAACCGACTTTCTTTTATCAATTTGTCGTAAAATATGTACACTACTTTCTAGGCCTAGTCTAGTCTTTTTTAGGGTGAAAAATTAAATTCTTCCTCTCTAGCCCCCTCTATTTGCGAAAATTTCAACTATCAATTAATTTTGTAAACTATTAATACAAAAGATTTCAAACAGTATTACAAAGTATAAAAAAATTTATTTCTTGACAAATGTCAATATCGTTCCTATTTTATACTTGGATTAAGAGAACTTATTAAGTGAGTTCTTAATACTTTTAAGGAAAAAAACATGAAATATATCGGACTAATACTAGCCTTTTTAGGTGTCATTTTATTCTCATTCCCTGACGATGCTGATGCAAGACGCTTTGGTGGCTCACGCTCATTCGGTGGAAAATCTTCTTTTTCTGCACCAGCACCAAAAGCACCAGCGGGTAATGTAGGTGGCACATCTTCAACATTCAGAAATGATACAACAAAAGCGCCTACAGGGGCAGCAAACACAGCTGGTGCTGGCGCAGCAACTGCCGCTGGTGCGAGCCGTGGAATTGGCGGTATGGGCTTATTCGGCGGTCTATTAGCTGGTACTTTTATTGGCTCTATGCTCTTTGGCGGTACTGCTGCTGGGGGCGGCCTATTCGACATCATCATCATCGGTCTTCTTGTCTATCTTGCTGTAAGGCTATTTCGCTCATTCTCAAACCGCAACCAAAATACCCAATATCAGCAAAATACACATAGACAAAATTCTTCACAGAACTCTCAATGGGACAAACTTAGAAGTGATAATGAGGAAAATCCTGTCTATTCAAGAAATAATAACGACACTCAAGCAGAAACACAATCACAGCCAACAAATGCCCTAAGTGTTGATACAGAAGAATTTGTTGAAGGTGCAAAAACCGCTTACGTGCGTTTGCAAGAATCTTGGGATAAACGTGACTTAGATGATATCAAAATCTTCACTACTAAGGCCGTTTATGAAGAAATTTTAGCGCAAGCAAATGAAGACCCTACACCATCAAAAACTCATATTCTTTCCGTTAACGCGCAAATAAATGCAATGGAAAAAGATAGCGAAGGTGAGCGTATTTCCGTTTACTTCACTGCCCTACTACGTGAAGACAGCGAAGGCGCTGCCGAAAATGTAACAGAAGTATGGCACTTCCTGCGCTTTGATAAGAATTCTATGTGGTTAGTAGATGGTATTCAGCAGATCAGTTAAATACCCTGAAAACATGTAAAACAGCTAAGAAAAGCAAATAAAACATTCCAAATAATAATTGGCGATTTGTAAATAACGCGCTTGCGCAAATTATCTACAAATCGCCAATTTTTCATAAATTTTTCCAAAAGTGCCACCGCTCTTTTGGCCATCGAAGACAAAAAACAAGTTTCATTATAAATTCAAAAGTAATCTAAATTGACAACAGTTTTCTCTAAAGCAAAAAAATCCTTAATTTAGCACATATCTTTACGAACTTCTGCGGCTTGAGCATGCGCTTCGAGGGCTTCTAATCTTGCGAGTCTTGCAATTGAAGAAGCATTTTCTTTCATATATTTTTCAGAGATTGAAAGTATATTAATTCTTTTTGTGAAGGTTTGTACACTAAGCCCTGAAGCGAAACGAGCGGTTGACATCGTAGGTAAAACGTGGTTTGGCCCAGCGAAATAATCGCCTACAACTTCGGCGGAATAGTTACCTAGGAAGATAGCGCCTGCATTTTGTATGCGAGCGACGAATGACCAAACATCTTCACATTGAATTTCTAAATGTTCTGAAGCAACTTTATTTGCAAATTCTACGCATACATCAATATGAGGAAAGAGAAGTATTCCTGACCAATTTTCTAGAGCTTGGCGAGCAATGTCTTTTCGTGGTAATAGTTCAAGTCTTTTTTCAAGACAAGCAAGCACTTCACGGGCTAGCTCTTTGCTATCTGTTGCAAGAATGGCAGAAGCCAAAGTATCGTGTTCGGCTTGCGAAAGCATATCAGCTGCCACGGCATCGGCATTTGCGCTTTTGTCAGCAAGAATAAGAATTTCACTTGGGCCTGCTATCATATCAATAGCCACATGCCCATGCACAAGGCGTTTTGCTGTAGTTACGAAAGCATTGCCTGGCCCTGTTATAATATCAACATTTTCAATGCTTTGCGTGCCATAAGCTAGTGCAGCAATAGCCCAAGCGCCACCAATTGCATAGACTTTTTCAATGCCTAACAAATGCGCTGCGGCCAAAATATAAGGATTTAAACTACCATCTTCACGAGGAGGGCTGACAATTGTTATATCCTCTACTCCCGCCACCTGTGCAGGAATTGCTCCCATAAGTAAGGAAGAAATTAATGGAGTATTTCCACCACGGCCGCCAGGAACATAGATTCCAGCTTTTTGTATTGCTGTAACTTTTTGTCCTAATATTGTACCATCTTCACTGGTGTGAAACCATGATTTTTCTTTTTGCATCTGGTGAAAATTGAAAATTTGTTCAGCGGCTTTTTGCAAAATTTCATAATCTGAACTTGGAATTTCTTCTATAGCTTGCTTAATACTTTCATGCGAAATTCGAAATGCGCCAACACTATCTTTATGATCAAATTTCTTTGTATAATCAATTAATGCTTCATCGCCTAAAGTACGAACATTATTTATAATTTCAACAACTTGCTTTTCTATTGAATTATCATCATCATTTCTTTTTGCTAAATTTTCCAAAAAAGAAGTCGCTTCAAATAAATTTTTATATTCAAATATTTTACAAGGCATAGCTTTCTCCATTTCATTTACTTTGGCTAGGGTGTGTTTCTAAATTAATTGTTTTGCTTTTTGGTTATACAGCGAAAAATTGTTTGTATTCACAAAAATATCTGACAGTCACGCTCTTGCTTTGTACATTAATAGGCATCGTCAAAAGTTTTTCTCTTTCTGTCATTTATGTTTAGATAAACTCCCTCAAGAGAAAAGCGTTGTTCCTTGCCCCCTCTTTGCTAAAGTCACAAAAGCTCTTAATTCGGAAACGCACCCTAAAATACCTTTTTTTTTCTTACTTGTCGAGTCTTTACAATAAGCATTAAAATAAAAAAGGGCTTTTATATAAAAGCCCTTAATTTTGAAAAATATTCTAGTATAAAATATACTACATTATTTCTTCTTAGAATCTAAATAATCTTTAGTCAATTTGAAAACGACAGGGCTAAGAAGGAGTAAACCAACTAAGTTTGGAATAGCCATCATAGCATTTAGTGTATCACTAAGTAACCAAACTGTATCTAATTGTGACACACAACCAACAGGAATGACAAGAACAAATAAAATTCTAAAGAACTTTACAGAACTTTCGCCAAAAAGGAAGATCATTGCTCTTTCAGCATACACACACCAACCAAGAATAGTTGTGTAAGCAAATAAAGCAATACCAACAGAAACAATAGGTCCACCAAAAGGAATTACACTATCAAAAGCTAGGCTCGTTAGTGCAGAACCGCTTATGCCTGATGTCCAAGAACCTGTTACAATAATTGCAAGTCCTGTAACAGTACATACAATAATACTATCAATAAATGTGCCGAGCATGCCGATTAAGCCCATATGTACTGAGCCTGATGTTGCAGCTGAAGCATAAGCAATACAGCCAGAACCAAGGCCAGCTTCATTCGAGAATAAACCACGTGCAACACCCATACGAATCGCCATCATAACTGTTGAACCAAGGAATCCACCCACTGCCGCTGTTGGAGTAAATGCTTCTTGGAAAACTAAGGCAAATGCCGCTGGAACTTCGCTGAATTTCAAAAGGAGAAGAATTACGCCAAAAACGCAGTACAATACAGCCATGAATGGCACTAAATAAGAAGCAACTTGAGAAATACGTTTAATACCGCCAATTACCACTAAACCTGTCAAAATAAAGAGGAAAATCGCTGTTACATATGTAGGAACGCCAAAAGTTACGTTTAACGCTTGCGCTACAGAATTCGCTTGAACAGTGTTACCAATACCAAAGCTCGCAGTCACAGTGAAAATAGAGAACAAAATACCAAGCCAAGCCCATTGTTTACCAAGGCCATTCTTGATAAAATACATAGGCCCACCAACATATGAACCACGATCAGTCACTTCTCTGTATTCCATAGCAAGTACTGTTTCAGCATATTTTGTTGCAATACCAGCAAATGCAGTCACCCACATCCAAAATAATGCGCCAGGGCCACCTGTGAAAATAGCTGTTGCAACACCAGCAATGTTACCAGTACCGATAGTCGCTGCTAGAGCCGTCATCAAAGCCGCAAAAGCTGAAACTTCGCCCTTTTGCCCTGCTTCAATAGTACGCCCTCTCCACATCAGCCTAAAAGCTTCCGCAATATGCGTAATAGAAAAAAACTTAAGCCCAAAAGTCAAATAAAATCCAGTACCTAGCAAAAGAACTAGCATTACAGGACCCCAAACAAATGAGTTAACACTATTCAAAAGATCAACAAACATACTCTCACCCCTTTATTAATGTATTGTAGAAATTACTATATAAATAAGAAAAACACAAGTAAAAATAAGTAGTTCTAAAAATCACAAAAAATATTATAAATTGTAGATTTTATATTACAAAATGTATATTTATATTTCCTTGACAGAAAGAAATTTGAAATTTATCTTTTACATATATTATTTAATATTATTCAGATTCAAAATAAGGTGTACTATGTTTTCAATTGATCCAAAATTATTAGTAAAAGACGGCGAAATTATTCTACCATTGACCTACACGCCTAGTGAAGACGAAGAAAATTTATTTTTGCAAAAAAATATCAATGTAAAATTTACCGATAACAATGGGCAACTTTATGAAAGAACAGAAAAAGGATTGACACAAATCAACCCACTAAGAGCTTCAAAAAATAATAAAAGAAAGAACAAAACTGACCATGAATCGAATAAGCAAATAGAAGAAAAAAACACTACAACAACAAAAGCCGATTTTGATTTTTCTGAATTTCCAAAAGTTAAAACACATACAGCTCTAAATGAACATGAAGAAATTTTCAAAGGCTCTTTAGAAATCCGCTTTCGTGGCGAATTAGATGATTGCATCGCACACGCCCTCTTTCTGCACAGTCAAACAAATAACGAAAATGCAAAAATTTGGCTCAATGCCATTCGATCTATACTAGGTAATGTTATGGCCGCTACATGTATGGATATACAGCTCAAGCCTTTCGAAATTGACATACTTAGCTGTGAGCAGATTCATAAATATTCACACAACCCCATGCGTTATTTAAGACATGATCATATTGTGCCAAATACGTCCCATAATCCTGAATGTTTGCGCATAAATACTTTGCGCACCAAGATAAGATTACTCGAAAATACTGCCTACAATCTTTACGCTGACGAGCAATCTGTAAAAAGACCAGATATTCTAAACACCTTAAATAGGCTTTCCTCAGCCTGTTATGTGCTTATGATTATGTTGGCAAAATAATTTGTTTATAGATTATTTTAGTTTTATATAATTTTATACATTTCCATACAATTTTATAGAATGTTATAGAATTTTATAGAATTATATAGAGTATTATAGATTTTTTTGTGCATTAAAGGTAAGTATTGCTCTATTTTAATTTCTTTTCTTCGTCCAAGAAAAGATGACAATTCAAAGCAAACTTATAATTATAAGAAAAGAAAAGAAAAGAAATACTATATTCAATAAAAGAAAGAAGTAATAAAAAAGCTCCCTTTGCCTAAACAAAGGGAGCTTTATAATTTATACTAATCCAAGGCTTAGTTAAGTTCTTTTTCTTGCGGGAAGATTGGGAAATAACGGTAGCCAATTGAGGTTACAAGTACGCCGTATGCTAATACAAATGCGCATGCCGCCCATTCTACCCAGTTAGGTGTGTAGAATTTCCAAGGATCGAATGGCATAACAGGAGCTGCTAGTCCTTGAACTGTGAGCAAGTAACGGTTTAGGGTTACGCCTAAAGCAGCAAGTATCATAAATACGTAAATTAATTTCACATTTTTACGAACAGCTGGCAAAATGAGGAAAAGCGCTGGAATTATAGCTAAAGCGTGTTCTAAATAGAAGAGCCATTGCCCATAAATAACGCCATTGAACATTTGAGCGAAGGTTAGTCCTTCTTTAGCTAAGAGGCTTGTCACCCAAACATAGCTGTCCATACATTTGAAGATAGCATAGATAAGCAGTAATGTACCGCCGATTTTCGCAAGTAATTGCTTTACGCTGTCAGAAATGAGTCTACGACCTGTAATTTTCTCGATGAGAGAAGCTAACAAGCAAGAGAACATTGGGCCAGAAGCGATTGCTGACATAATAAAGAGGAAGAAAGTCCATGGCCATACGAAGAAGCCTTCTCTATATACGTAAGGGCGTCCGAAGAGCACACCATACATACCGCCGAGTGAACCTTGGTGGAAAGTAGAGAGGAATGCACCGATACCAGCAAATAAAGGCATATAAACGTGGAAGTTATGCGCCAAAGCTGCGATGAATTTATTCTTCATAAACACACGGTTTTCGAGGAATAAAGGGGTTGATTCGATGATGAGAACGATACAATAACAAGTGATACAAAAGATAACTTCTGTAAGCATTGAGTGCACGTTTGGATACATATAGCCGAACCATGAACGTATTGGTTGCCCGATATCAAGCACAAGAATAAGCATTGCGCCTGAATAGCAAAGGAAGCCGATAAGAACAGCAAAGTTTACTATATATTTTAATTCATCAATATTGAATATATAACGCATAAGTGAAAGGAAGAAAGCGCCAGCACCAAGAGCGATAACGGCAAGGTCGAAAGTAATCCAAAGTCCGAAACCGAAATAATCGTCAAGGCCAGTTACGCCAAGTCCATTTGCGAGAGTAAGAACAGCTGCGTAGAGTCCCCAAAGGAACACTAAGCCCCATGCGCCCATCCATAGTGAAAATTTTGTAAATGAAGAACGCTCTGCGCCTTCTGGGAAGAATTCTGCATCTATTGGTTTATGATAATTAGCCATATTTACCTCTAGTGTCCTGCGTTACCAAGTGTCTCACGTGGAGCACCTGTTTGTTCATCTGGAAGATAGTTATCGCCTAAACGACGCACCCATTCACGTTCAGAAGTGTAGTATACTTGTGGTTCAGTACCTAAACGCTCAAGTAATCTAAAGGCATTTTCTGAGTGAGATAATTCATAAACAGCATGTTCTTCGTTGAGCAAGTCACCAAAGGTGATTGCGCCATTTGGACATGCTTGTGTGCATGAAGTTTGGTATTCGCTTTCAGCTAATTTCCAAGGATCACGACCTTCAACTCTCGCTTGATCTTTAGCAGCCATCCAACGGTGGTGACAGAAAGAACATTTTTCTACAACACCACGTGGGCGAACAGAAACATCTGGAGTTAAAGTATTTGCTAAGTCGCCTTCCCATTTAGGATCGAACCAGTTGAAATATCTAGCGTGGTAAGGGCATGAAGCCATACAATAACGGCAACCAATACAACGTGGAGTAACCTGACTTACAATGCCACCCTCTTCACGTTTGTCAGTTGCGATAACTGGACAGACTGATACGCAAGATGGCTTACCACATTGCATACATGGGCGTGGTAGATATGCCACTTCATGGTCAGGAAAAGATTTATTATTAGATAATCTATAAACAAGCATCCAAGTCATAGAACGTACTTTATTGCTTGCATCGACTTCAGGAGCCAAGTTATTTTCTGCTTGACAAGCGATCATGCACGCGCCACAGCCTGTGCATTTATCAAGGTCTATAACCATGCCCCATTTTTGTTTAAGTTCTGTTACAGCAGCCATAATTACCCCTATGCTTTTTCAGCAGTTACATAGATTGGAGCATAAACATTCGCTGTGCTTCCAGCTTCTTTTGTAACTTTTGTAAGATTTAAGATATTGTCGCCTTTATTTTGGCTAAAAGCGTCAAAGGCAGTGTGTCCAAGCCCTGCTGGCACGAGTAAAGTATCATTTTGAACCCCCTCAAAAATTGATACTAGCACAAGAACTTGTCCGTTTTCATTGCTCAATTTAAGCTTTGCACCGGCTTTAGTTCCTATTTTTGCAGCAGTTGCGCTGTTCATTTGAGCCACCATAGTTGTGCCAATTAGCTGATTATTTGTAATAATCTTTGTGGCAAATGGAGGGATACCAGTAGTAGCAGTACCAATACCGCTTGTTACTGTTGGTTGAACAGCCAAGCCATTAGTTGGCTTTTGCATCATAGAAAGAGCTTTTGTGTTGAAAGCGAGTTTTGAACCGCTTTGCATTTCATCAGAAACGAAACTCATACCTTCAAGTAAACTATCCATATCAGCGCCTAAAGCTTGGGCTTTCATAGCAACTAATTCGCCGCCATTTTGAATGTCGAAACCGACTTTCAGAGCTTTAGCAAGACCAAATACTACATCAGCAGTTGGAGCTGATTCATAAGCTGGTTGAACAGCAGGTTGCCCAACAGCATAGTTCACAAAACCGCTACCATAAGGAGTATTGATGTCGTCAAAGCGTTCAAAGCTCATAGTTTGTGGTAGGATAAGATCAGCTTGCTTGCTTGTTTCATCTAAGAAAGATGAGAAAGCTACAACATAACCGCTTTTCTTGATAAGTTCTTGAACTTGTGCGTCTTTTGGCAAGGCGTAAAGTGGATTTGCTGAATATACATAAAGCATAGCAGGAGCTTTAGTTTTGTTTTGAGCAACTGCTTGAGTGTAATTGATTAGGTCACGTTTTAAAACAGTGGTGTAGTCGTCAGCTTCTGCCAAGGCTTTTGGAGGAATTGGAAGAGCAACAACTTGTCCTGCATTATTGTTACCATTTGCAAGAAGCATATTACAAGCAATACCTGCCATAATTGGCAATGCGCCTAGTCCTACGCTCATTTCTGAGCCAACTAAGACCAATGGTTTCTTCGCTTTTACTAAGGCATCAACTGAAGCAATGAATTTTTGTGCAGGAATACCAGTAAGTTCAGCTACTTTTGCAGGGCTATATTCTTTTACAAAATTGCTAAATTCAGCAAAACCAGCAAAGTTTGCTTTGTAGCCTTTAGTAATAAGAATTTGAGCTATACCAAGTGCTACTACTGTTTCAGTATTCACTTTAGCAGGCAAGAAATAGTCAGCACAAGCAGCAGTATTAGTTTGTCCTGCGCCAACATAGGCAACAGTGAGGCTTTTTTCTTTGCCAACTGGACGTTTATCTGCATAGACTTTACGATTATAAAGAACTGTACCCCAGTTTTCAAGGTAGTTTGCGCCTATTGAATATACAAAATCAGCATCTTCTATATTGTAACCGATTCTGCCTTTTCCGCCCATATCTTCCCAAGCAATTTGAGCATCACGCTCTTCGCTTGGCATAAGGTAGAAATCTTTAGAACCTAATTTATTCAAGAAAGCAGAGAAAAGGTCGTTAATACTACCAGTCATATCGCCAGAAATTGCGGCAACACTCTTTTTAGCAGCAGCGCTTTTTTCTACTAATAATTTTTCAGCTTCAGCCCAAGTAATACGAATGTAAGCACCGTCAGCAGAACGCTTTAACGGATATTTCACTCTACTTGGAGAACAAGCTAATTGAGTTTCAGTAGCGGCAAGAGCGGAAAGTCCGCCTTGGCTTAATATATTTGTTTCGCTTGGCAATGTGCGCACTGGGCGATTAGCAACTGTACGAATGAGAACGCCAGCGCCAGATGGACAAATCTTACTGATTGATGGAATATAGGCATTTGCGCCATATTTCAAGCGTGGAATCCAGCCCCAGTTTTGCGTCCAATACGCTGCGTCGTATATAGTTTTATAAAGTGCTGGTGTAAGCAATACGCCTGTAACACCGCCACCGAAGAGCATAAGAAAATTACGTCTATTCATCATCACACCCCTTACTTATGACACACAAAGCAAGCATTACTTGCATTGGCTTGTCCGAATCTATGGCCAGAATTAGCGTGGCATGATTCACATTCCCACATCATCATGATATTGTTTGGATATGTTGAGAGCCAATTTTCTTTGTATACTGGCGGCTCAGTCATATTTGCCATATCTATGTGACAAGCATTACATAATTGCTCTTCGCTTGTGAGCGGGAAAGTTGTCATGTCTTCATGGCAACGGGCGCAATTTTCAAAAGAGTGCGCTGCGTGTGGGAAAAAGACGTTGTCAGGCTGACGAGTTGTGATAAGCCATTCGTCGGCAATTTCACGGCCAGTATCAGCATATTCAGCAACGAATTTTAATTCTTCAGGATGTTCTGTCATCGGGAAAGCGTGACATGCTGCACAACTTTCTGTGGTAGGTCTGCCGTTAAATGTGCCGTCTTCACGTAAAAAGTGACAATCAGCACAGGCCATGCCCGCCATTTCAATGTGAACCTGATGATTAAAAGCAATAGGCTGCTCTTGCTCATCATACATTACATTTGGATAATAAAACCAACCCCATAATAACGCCATAACCAAACCTACTAAGAAGAAGGCTACACCACTCCACACAGATTTACATCCACATGACGATGAATTGTTATGATTTTCCCCCATACATAAGCCCCGTACGGTTAGAAATTAAAAAACACATCCAAAATTGGACAACCCCAACAAAATTACTAAAAATATTTAACCCCATTATAAGTTATTACAATAATAAGGTAAATATAAAAAATAATATTAAGTGTTACTCTAAGCATATCATAGTTAACTAATATACCTATAAGAACTCTCCGTTTACTAACCTATTTTCCTAATATTTGCAAGTCCTTTTTATTTTTCGTGCTAAGTTCTATTTTTCACATTGTCCATTATTTTTATGCTTTTTTACCCCCTTTGCATGTATTTTCAGCTTTATTTATGTTGATTAATCATTATATAAAAATATTTATTTTATTTTTATTCCATAGATTTTTGTAAAATTTTGAACAAAAAAATTCCAAATACCTATTCAAATAAAAAAAGGATATCTGGAATTTTATTTTCCAAATATCCTATTATAGATTGATCATAGAACACACACAAGGATGTGTTTCTACAAATTTATTTCATCAATTTTTCTAAAGCCTTATTAACCATAGCAGGATTTGCCTTCCCTGCCATTTTCTTCATCACCTGTCCAACAAAAAAGCCCTGTAATTTCGTCTTTCCACCCTTATATTCAGCAACTTCACTAGGATTTGCTTCCATAATTTCTATAAGCACAGCATCAATAGCAGAAGTGTCCGATACTTGAGCCAAGCCCTTATCATCTATAAGCTTTTTAGGCATAATGCCACTTTCGAAAAGCTCCAAGAAAATATCATTGGCAATGGTTGAAGAAATAACATCTTCATCTATCACTTTTGCAAGCTCTGCTAAAGCCTCAGCCGACATTGTAATTTGCGAAGTCATCAATTCTTTTTGATTAAGCACACGCATAAGCATGCCCTGAATAATATTCGCTAAACGCTTAGGCGAATTGTGAAGTGCAAGTGCGTTCTCAAAAAGCATCTTCAAATTTCTATCAGAAGAAAGTCTATCCGCATCAGCTTCCTGCAACTTATAATCAGCCATATACCTAGCTTTGCAAAGAGCTGGTAACTCTTCTTGACTATTTTTAATACGCTCAAATTCTTCATCAGAAAAATAAAGCGGAATAAGATCTGGATCTGGGAAATATCTGTAATCTTGCGCCTCTTCCTTGCTACGCATAGACTTTGTCACATTCTTATCAGCATCATAAAGCCTTGTTTCCTGAACAATTATGCCGCCATCAAAAAGAATGTCTTCTTGTCTTTCAATTTCACTATTGATCGCTTTTTCTATGTTCCTAAAAGAATTAAGGTTTTTCAATTCAGTACGAGTGCCAAATTCCTCTTGCCCCCAAGGACGCAATGAAATGTTAGCATCACACCTAAAATTGCCCTCTTCCATATTCCCATCACAAAGACCAAGACCAACAACTATTGCATATAATTGCTTTAAATATGCCACAGCCTCTTTGGCGGATCGCATATCTGGCTCACTCACAACCTCGCAAAGAGGTGTGCCAGCCCTGTTCAAATCAACAAAACTCTTCGGCTCATGGCTCGAATGGATATTCTTACCAGCATCATTCTCAAGATGGATGCGAGTTATCCCAATACGCTTCTGTTCCCTCTTTTTACCACTCTCAACCTCAATATCCAAAAAACCCATACTGCAAATAGGCGCTTCAAATTGAGAAATTTGATACCCCATTGGTAAATCAGGATAAAAATAGTTTTTTCTCGCAAAAATAGAATTATTTTCAATACCACAATTACATGCAAGACCCATGCGTATTGCGTACTCTATCGCCTTTTTGTTCGGTACAGGTAAAACACCAGGCATGCCCGAACAAACTTCACAAACATGCGTATTCGGTTCAGCACCAAACTCTCTCCTACAGGAACAAAAAAGCTTGGTTTCAGTAGCAAGCTGTACATGAACCTCTAAACCTATAACTACTTCATAATCTGACATGATAAAACCTCAAATTTAATGAATGGAATATAGCAATATTTCTCATCATTTGCAAATACAAATTTTTGCGCTTT
>CAYJDN010000012.1:0-16620 GCA_964368925.1 uncultured Desulfovibrionaceae bacterium
TGCAGGATTATTTTCAATGTATCCACAAATAAGGGCATAATCAAAGACTTGCCGCAAAATACATAAAGCTTTATAGGCGGTTTCGTATTTGCCTTGATTTTCAATTTTGCGGACTTCTTCTAAAACTTCTACACGCTTAATGTCTTGAATAGCTCTTTTCTTAAAAATTTGCAGATAGTTATCTATGATTGACTGACGTTTTTTATGAGTGCTCTCTGCCCATTCTTTTTGACTAGTCCACGTATTAAAAATATCTGTGAACGTTTTTGGTGCAAGTTCAGGGTTTAAGAGGTCAAAGATAATTTGCTCTGCTTTGCTAAGGGCATCTTCTAGGCTGATGTCAGCTACATTACCAATCGTCACAGTTTGTGATGCAACTTTGACTCTGTAAAACTTTTGTCCCGTGGTCATCACTTCAATAAAGCAATGTTCGGCCAGTGTTACCGTGTACCTCTTCTCTTTTGGCTTTAACCTATTGATTTGCTTCTCATTTAAACGGGGAATTAAAATAATTTTTTGCATTTCCACTCCATGAATTTAAAATTCATCAAGTGCAAAGGTTTTTGAAAAGTTGTTTTAAAAATCGTATGTAAATTTATATAGTTAGATAGCATTTTCTGTGCGTAAATTGTGCCCTGAGCTACCATTTTATCGCTATTTTACCCCATTTTTTACCCTTAAAACAAAGCATTTTTAGCAATAGTACCGAATAGACAAAGACATAAAAACACAAATAAGAACAAAAACGAACTCTCTAAAGTACTGTTTTAATAATAAAAAAAGCCTGTATTCGCTAGAATACAGACTTTTCATTTTTATTGATATGGTACCGAGGGCGAGACTCGAACTCGCACACCGATGGTACCGGATTCTAAGTCCGGCGCGTCTACCAATTCCACCACCTCGGCACAAGAGAGGTTGTGACACAATTTCTTCTAAAGGTCAAGAAGTAAAATCGTCTTTTTTAAAATTCCTTGCCAAAAATCAAAATTCTAGAATGTGTTTCTAAATTAAGAGCTTTTGTGACTTTATCAAAGAGGGGCAAGGAACAAAGTTTTTTGAGGGAGTTTATCCAAACATAAATGACCGAAAGATAAAAACTTTTATCGAAGCCTAATGTCGGAAAAAATAGTCCTCTGCAATAGAGCTAATTTTGGCATATAGAAGAAATTTTGGCTATCTCACCAAAAAGCAAAAGAATTAATTTAGAAACACACCCTAATCTATTGGCTCAAAAAACTTTGTATCATGCACGTCTAAAGCGTGATGTGTACCTGTATGATTTCCAATCATTGTTGCCTCTGATTTATGGTTAACGCTTGAAATCGCTTGTTTTAAATCATCAAGCATCAATTCTGCCATATCAAGACTAAAGCCATGCTTAACCATAATGCGCATGACGACTAAATCTGTGCAATTTTTTGGCATGGAGTAAGCAGGAATGAGCCACCCTCTACCACGCATTTTTTCTGACAAAGAATAAAGATTAAATGGATAATCTTCTTTATTTAAAGTCAGCAATACCGCAGGAATACCATGCACGCCATCATATAAAATCTTAAAAACACCGATTTTATGCAATTCGTGTGCTAAAAAGCTTGCTACACCATAGGAAGATTGATGGATTTTTCTATAGCCATCTTTTCCAAGTCTAAGAAAGTTATAATATTGAGCGATAACTTGTCCAGCTGGGCGTGAAAAACTCAATGCAAAATTTGGTAAACTTCCCCCAAGATAATTCACATCAAATTGCAAATCTTTTGATAAATCAGCAGCTTCTCGCCACACAACCCAACCAACACCAAGTGGTGCAAGTCCATATTTATGTCCAGAAGCATTGATTGACTTCACTCTTTCGAGCCTAAAGTCCCAAAGCAGTTGACTTTCCACAAATGGGGCTAAGAAACCTCCTGAAGCGCCATCGACGTGAATAGGAATATCCACTCCCGTGCTTTCTTCATACTTATCCAAGGCATGCGCAACTTCTTCAACTGGCTCATACTGTCCCGTATACGTAACCCCAAGCGTAGTGACAACACCTATTGTATTTTCATCGACATACTTGATAGCTTCCTCAGCGGACATGATAAGGCGATCTTTTTCCATTGGGATTTCACGCAATTCCACGTCCCAATAGCGACAAAACTTATGCCAACAAATTTGTACTGGACCAGTCACGAGATTAGGCTTATCACAATTTTTCCCCTCTTTTTGACGTTTTTCACGCCATTTCCATTTTAGCGCCATTCCTGCGAGCATGGCCGCTTCACTCGAACCTATTGTTGAGCAACCAAGCGTATCTTGAGGAGAAGGTGCATTCCACAGTTCAGCGAGCATAGCCACACAGCGTAATTCTATTGCCGCCGTTTGTGGATATTCGTCTTTATCAATCATATTTTTATCTATACAGTCATTCATCAACAAATGGATTTCAGGATCAAGCCAAGTTTGGCAAAAAGTTGCAAGATTCTGCCGTGAATTGCCGTCTAGCATAAGTTCATCTTTGATAGCTTGATAAACGGCTCTAGGCGCAAATTCTTCATCGGGAAGAGCTGTTTTCGCTAGTGATTTTTTAAATTCCATAGTTGCGAACACGTCATCGTATATATTTTTATTCATTTTATATCCTTGATATATTTAGGTTAATCTTCGTCGTTATGATTTGAAAAAGGGGCAAAATCGCCATTATCATTTTTCCATTCAGGTTTACGTATAGAATAGATAGCCATTGGAATTGCTATTCCTAATCCATTGCCAATAAGCAGGAGTGACACCCAAATTCGTGGTGACCCAACATTTATTTGAGATGGCGGGAAGAAACCGAAGAAGAAAGCTGTTGCCGCTGAAATAAAGCCCACTCCTCCAAAGAGCCACATGCCAAAAGTACCGAAGGGCACTTTAAAATAGCGCTTCACTTTGGCTTGCGAAAAACGCAGTTTGATAAATGCTGCGAAAAGAAGCATATACATCATTAAATAGAGGGTGATTGTCAGCGCTGAAAGTATCTGATATGCCGCTTGCACTGAGGGTAAAAGCACAAACAATATTGCCAAAAGAGTTACTATACTTGCCTGCACAAGTAAGATATTTACCTGCACATTTTCGCTATTCGTTCTTTGCAACCAGTGGGGCAAATAGCCAGCTTTTCCTACGGCAAGAATACCTTTGCTTGGCCCTGCTATCCATGTAGAAACTTGACCAAGCACGCCAAAAGCAAGACAAGCAGCAATAATTGACGAGAGCCACCCTACTCCAAAAGCCTCAAATAATTTATTATATGTTATTAATAAACTTTGTGTGAGATTGATTTCTTGTTTTGGAATAACCACGGCTATGGCAAGTGTTCCAAACACGAACAAAGCCACTGCAATAACTGATGAAAGTAAAATTGCCTTTGGATAATCTTTTTGTGGATTGTCCATTTCTGTCACATGAACCGAGCTCATTTCCATACCTGCATAAAACAAAAATATACTCACCGCCAGTGATAAACTACCGAAACTATTAATTTTCGGGATAAGAGTATGCGGATTTAGATCAAGATAGATTGGTTTACCTGAAGCAAAATAAGAAATACCTAAAACTATCAGTACTATACCTGGCAATAAAGTTCCAATAATCACGCCCCATTTACTGATAGCTCCAGAAAAGGAAGCTCCACGAAAATTGAGTAAGGTTGCGAACCAATACACCCCAAGCACCACACCTAATGTATAATGCGGATTAGCCGCAAGTTTAGTATCAAAGGCAATGTCCGTACCTACAAAGGCCAAAGAAACGGCTGCAAAGGTGAGTGCCGTAGGAAACCAAATAGTATTTTGAATCCATTGTAAAAAGATTGCTACAAAGCCCCAGCGTGCGCCGAAAGCCTCCCCTACCCACCTAAAGACTCCACCTTTTTGCGTCCAAGATGTACCCATTTCTGCTGATACCAAAGAAACGGGAACAAGAAAGAAAAGAGCCGCAAAAAGGTAGTAAAAAATTGAAGAAAGGCCATACACAGCCTCACTGCTCAAACCCCGCAAACTCACGATTGCCGCCACATTGATCATGGCTAAGGTGAAAACACTCAAACCTGCTTTACCCTGCGGTTTTTTTTCAAGCATAGTAAACCTCCTTTTCTATTTATTTGATTAAATCACAGCTATTTATTTTAGTTCAATTATTCTTTGATTATTATTTTACAGCATTCTCTATTATAGTTTAAAATTTTCTTTGATTAAAGCAAAAGAATTAAGGATTTATGGCGATTTAAAAAAGAGCATTACATAAACTTTCATTTATTTTGGCACAAAATTTGCTACTAACAAATAAGCATTGATATATTTTTGACAGTATACTCAAACACAAGGAGTGAGCTATGTTTTTTCTAATGGGAAATAATGATAAAAATGAAAAGAAAATGAAAAAAATTCATTCTGATAATACGACTAATGTTAAAGAGCTGTTTCGTCTTGGCCGTTTTCCAGTTGTCACAACTCAAGAAATTGAGGGCAGACAAATTGCAAAAGTGCTTGGCCTTGTATGTTGTCGAGGTTTTGACGCCGACGAAGCTTTCTTTGGTATGGCTACTATGGCGCAGAACAAAGGCGGACAAGCCATCATTGGCTATAATGAGAATGTGGCTTTCCACCCTGATGGCAGCAAGTTCTTTTCTTGCTTTGGAACGGCTATTATGTTTGAAAGAGAATCTCGTGATGTACGTGAAATGTATGACAATTCGCTACCAACAACACAGCAAAATGCGCAAAGTTCAGCTTTGGGTGTCAATAATTCTGTAGCTCAACTCCAAGCAAAATCACAAAATAATACTCTTCCAAATAATCAATATATTGACAGTAAGGAAGAAGATATTGAAGATTTATTAAATCTAGCAGTATCTCAAGAGCTTAGCCCTATTACAGAAGATGAAGACCCAGTATTACAAAGATTATTAGCTCAAAAACAATTAAAATCTCAAAGTCAAAAACTTCAATAATTCCAGATAAAAATAAAAGATTCTCATTTTATATTACAAAATGGGAATTTTTTTTACATTATGCCATAATTTTTTACTATCTTAACCCGATAAGCAATAAATGAGTAGACAAGTTTAATTTCTTCGCCTTTCTCACAAAGTAATGATGAGCTTAGCTAAAAATTAACCATCAACATTCGAGAAAATTATGCAATTTCGTAATCTTTCAATCAGATTCAAGGTCACAGCTATCACTTGGCTTATGTTATTAATGAGCTATAGTATTGTTTATTATGCCTTTAATTCATTAGAGCTTGTAGTAGATAGTTCTACTGAGGCGCAGGACACATTAAATGAATTAAACAAAGCAAAAATAGCTCATTTATCCTTTGTTGCGCATGCTGCCACTCACATTATTGAGCAAAGACCAGAAAAGCTCAATCTCACTTCGGACGGCACTAAATGTGATTTTGGGAAGTGGTATTACGGAACTGCAACGCAGAAACTCCATAAAACATATCCAAATTTTGATTTTGATCGTTTAGAAGAAGACCATCACGCTCTCCACAGTTATATTGACGTAATTAATGATTTTATTGCGAAAAATGATTATGTTTCTGTAAATAAAATTTATTCGCAAGAAATCACCCCAATTCTCACTCGATTATTAAACGAATTAAATGCTCTTCAAGGACTTGTGCAGGCAGAAATTAATCTTGTAAGATTAGCAAATGAAAAAGCGGAACAAAGCACAAGAATCCGAGTGATCATTGCCGCTATTCTCACCTTTATTATATCTTTAATCCTTCTTCAAAAATTACGTGATGCTCTAGAAACTCCATTAAAAAAACTCAACATTTTCACTGACAACATTGTTCAGGGCAATTATAACGCTACTTTAGCAATGACACGCACTGACGAAATAGGCCTACTTGGCGGAAAAGTGCGTCAAATGGTTGAAGTGCTAAAAGTGAAGCTTGAAGAAGTGAATAAGCATGCAGAAGAAGCTCTTGTGCGTGAACACGAAATGGAGCTTGCGAAACAAGAAAGTGAAGAGCATGCTAAGCATGTTGAAGAAACAAGCGTGCGCATACTTCAAGCAAGCCACGAATTAGACATAGTTATTGATCAAATGCAAATTGCTTTTGGCAAGCTTTCAAATGCTGTTGAAACATCAAAAGCTTCTGGCAGCGAATCGTCTGAACATGCCTACCAAACGGCTTCTGCAATGACGCAAATGAATACGAGTGCTAACGAAATTGCGAGAAATTCTGAAAATGCCTCACAAATTGCGCATCAATCAAAACAAATTGCGGAAAAAGGCCTGCAAGACGTAGAGCACGTTATGCGTACTATTACGAATTTACACCATCATTCGCTCACTCTCAAAGATGAAATGACACAACTTTCCACTCATGCCGACGCTATTGGTAGCATTATGACAGTAATTTCAGATATTGCCGATCAAACGAATTTGCTCGCTCTCAATGCCGCTATTGAAGCCGCAAGAGCTGGTGATGCGGGACGTGGATTTGCTGTTGTAGCCGACGAAGTGAGAAAACTTGCTGAAAAAACAATGACTTCAACTGTAGACGTGCGAGAAGTTGTAACTTCAATTCAAGCAAGTATTTCTAAGAATATCGCACAAATGAATGATACAGTTGTTCAAGCTGAAAAAGCGAGTGAGCTTTCTTCACAATCAGAAAATGTATTACGTGAAATAGTGGTTATGGTTGAAAATTCAGAAGAGCAGATCATTGACATTGCCTCTGCAAGTAACGAGCAAGCGCAAGTGAGCGAAGAAATCAGCACATCAATAAATGTGATCACTGATAATATTAATTCTACTGCCGACGCTATTGATTTAGTTCAACATACAACAGAAGATTTATTGTCTTATTCAAATACCATTGCTGAACTCTCAGCAGGATTAAAAAAAGAATAAAAAATTAAATAATAATATAATAATAAAAAGTTAGAGCATTTTTCAAGATATTTTGAAAGATGCTCTATTTTTATTTCGAAATTATAAGATTTTCTTATTAGACTATATTTCTCTTGTGGGATTTTCTTCAAACACAAATGCCCGAAAATAAACTTTATAACACAGTCTAATCTTTATATATCAAGGGCAGGCTTTCCCTTTAGCTTATCATACATAGTGCCATAAATCGCCCCCAACTTATTCGCTAAACTGCCTATGTCTTGAGCAGCTTTACTGCTTGGGAAGGCCTGCATAAGTGGTTTTTGTAAACGCACAGCATCGCTCACTTTTGAATCGTAGCGAACGATACCCAATAATACTGGTTTCACCTTTAAGAAATTCGCACAAGCCGCATCTAAGCGATTGAAGATTTCTTCTGCTTCTTTTTGTGAATTTGCTTGATTGACTATGACTAAAAATTCTTTCACTTCTAAATTTGTGCTTAGTACCTTGATAAGGGCGTAAGCGTCGGTAAGCGAAGTTGGTTCAGGAGTGAGCACTATAAGGCGTATTGCCGCCATTGCAGCAAATGCTTGTACATTTTCGTGTATTCCTGCGCCAAGATCAAGTAGTACCATAGAATAATTGTCAAAAACGGGTTCAATCTTACTAAAGAGTGTTTCTCTTGTTTCTTTGTTCATTTCGACTAATTCTGTAATACCTGAAGAAGCTGGCAGGAGTGAAAGGCGTTTATTATCTTCCATTTCGATAGGTGCAAGAATAGAGTTCACATCTTCGTTACTATCCATGACATCTTGCAGATTTTTTTCTGGTGCAATACCAAGTAAGACATCGAGATTAGCTAGTCCTAAATCGGCGTCTATCAACAAACTAGGATAATCTAATTGAGCTAGTGCATAGCCAAGATTTAGCGATAAATTACTTTTTCCAACGCCGCCTTTGCCACTCATCATAGCGACACTTAGTGCCACATCTCTATTATTTTCACTCATATTGTATCTACCATGGTTAGAATTTTTTATTAACTTTTCTAGATAGGGTCTATTTTTAAAATATTACAATTATTTTTATGCACTTGTACCAAAAAAGAGAAAATGCTTTTCATTTGCATGCACAATACATTGACTAATGCCACTTGGCTTTGCTTCTTTTATGCTTTCCACATTTTTTTTAGGTGCGTATTCTTTTGTTTTTTCATATAAAGGCTCTAAAAGTTTATCCATATTATCGGCATCTACTTCAACAGCAAACCAATCTTTACTGCCTAAGGCTGAATAAATTTCGTCCCATGTTTCCTTATCTGTGTAAGGAATACAGCGCATAACAGTTAGACAGCGAGCGTCCTTACTGCTTTGAACTGAACTTTTTACTATTTTATCTAAGTGCGAAAGTTCTTTCGGTAAGGATATGATTTCTTTTGACATTATTATTTTCCTTTAAAAGATATTATAAATCTTTTTCGTAGGCAAAGAGGAGGTAATCGTTGATAAAAGACATGATATTGCCATTAAGGACTGCGTCTACATCTGCATTTTGTGAATTTGTGCGATGATCTTTGACAAGTCTATAGGGTTGCATAGTATAGGTACGAATTTGAGAGCCGAAAGCAATCGCATTTTTTTCAGCATAGTCTGCTTGTCTTAGTGCGTCTACTTTCTTTCTTTCATGTTCATACAAGCGAGCTTTAAGCAGTCGCATTGCTGAATCTTTGTTTGAATGTTGCGATTTATCATTTTGGCATTGGGCTACAATTCCAGTTGGGATATGCGTGATACGCACAGCAGATTCTGTTTTATTTACGTGCTGTCCACCTGCACCAGAAGCCCTATATACGTCGATACGCAAATCACTTTCTTGCACGTCAATTTGAATTGAGTCGCCCACGTCAGCGATAACGTCAACAGAGGCAAAGGAAGTATGACGCTTGCCAGAGGAATCAAAAGGAGAAATGCGGATAAGTCTATGAATACCTTTTTCTGATTTCAAAAAGCCATAGGCATAAGGGCCAGAAATGCGCATAGTCACGCTTTTAATTCCAGCTTCATCACCACCAAGATAGTCAACTATTTCAACTTTAAACTTTTTTATATCCGCAAAACGCAAATACATACGCTCAAGCATTTCTGCCCAATCTTGCGCTTCAGTACCGCCAGCACCAGGGTGAATTTCTAATAATGCGTCCTTAGTATCGTCTTCATGCGACAATAATAAAGCAAGCTCCATAGCCTTAATACAAGAAGATAATTGCAAAAGACTTGCATCTAAAGCAATAAGAAGTTCTTCGTCTTCCCCTGCGCTATTATTCGTGCTATCAGCGCTTTCTTCGCTAAGAGCAAGCCATTCTTTAGAATCATTATAAGCTCTATTTAACGTGCTATATTCTTCAATATTAGTTTCAATAAGGCTTTTTTCTTTCAAAAGTGGCGTCATTTTTTCAGGCGCATTCCAAAGCTCAGGCTTCGCTAATTCTTCCTCAAGCAAGGCAAGTTTAGTTTTTGCACCATCATAGTCAAAGACGCCTCCAAAGAGCAAGAAAAGCTTCTTCGCCTTGTAAAAATCTGCTTTTTAATTCAATTAATTGTAGCATTAGCGCCTTCTTAATGGTTTTTTGAGAAAAGAAAAAGTTGAATAAAAAATGATACTAAGAAAAATCAAGAAAAGCAAGTTGAAGATATAGGGAATATAAGCAGAAATTTGATGATAAATTGTCTTGATATCTCGATAGCCTACCTTTTGAACTAAGCTTGCATCTACAAAAAGTTTTGAACTTTCAATAATATTCCCATAAGGGTCTACAAAGGCAGAAATACCCGTATTTGTCGAGCGTATAAGATAGCGATTTTGTTCAATTGCACGTAAAATAGAAAGATCTAAATGCTGTTTTGCAGCAGAACTTCTTCCATACCACGCATCATTACTAATATTTAACAATATTTGCGCCCCTTTCTCTACGCTCTCTTGAGCGATATAAGAAAAAATTGCTTCATAGCAAATGAGCATACCTAATTGATTTCCTTTATAATCGAAAGGAACTTGATACTTCCCTGGAGTAAATGCCCCTATCCCATCAAAGACAAAATTGAAAATTTTAAAGTCAAGAAAAGGTGGAATATATTCGCCAAAAGGAAGAAGATGTTGTTTAGAATAAACTTGACCTAAACTTAGATTAATAGTCGAATTTTTATCGCTCGCACCAAGCAAAAAAGCCGAATTGTATAATTGCAATTCGCCAAGGCTACGTTTATAAGTCACACCGCCAGTAATGATAGGTATTTGATGTTTTTGAGCAAATTGTTTCAAACTTTTATGAAATTCATGCTCATTTTGTAAATAAAAGGGCAAAGCAGTTTCAGGATAAAGAATAAGGTCAACTTCATCTTGAATACGAGAATTGACTCCTTTTTCTGAAAGATTTAAATATTTTTTCAGGGTAGCCTCTTGCATTGCAGGCTCCCACTTGAGTTCTTGCGAAATATTGCCTTGAATAATCAAATAAGTTGCTTCTGATACATTATCTTTTTCAAGCTCCACTTGCATGCGAGCATAGCCAAGCCCAACAACAAGAACAAGCCCTATTATTCCGCCTAGTTGGATGCTTTTTTTGCCATTCACTAAGGCTATAGCTAAGAAAGCATAAAGAGCCGATAAGCCCTCCATACCAAGCACGCTCACACCCTGCACTAATATTGGAAATGCCGCCAAAGCAGCAGATATATTCATCCAAGTGAAGCCTGTCAAAATCCAAGAGCGAAACCATTCCACAAAAAACCATGTAAGAAAGGCAAAAAACACTTGAAAGCTTTCAGGCATAGGCTTTGCTTTATTGAAAAATGCGCACATTATGCCCGCAAAAACGGCATTTACAGCCCCCATAAGCAAAGGAACTGGCAAGGATAATATCAAGGGGAAATTCCCATAGACATTAACAGGCACAACAAGCCAATACATACCAAGGCTTGTCCCTATAAAACCGCAGAACCAGCCATAAAAAAAGGCTTTGCTCACACTTTGTGCTTCTTTTGCTAAGAGAAAAAGCGCTATAGGATAGACTAAGACTAAAAAGGGAATGTGGATAATTGGGTTTGCTGTACCTAAAAAGAGCGAGAGTGCGCCTAAGACTGCGAGAGTCAATACTTTTTTGCTTCCTAATATGTTTTTCAAAGCAAGAATCCTATTCCCTTATTATTACAAACTAAAATTATACGCCTAATGCCTCTATAGCAAGTTTGCGAGCGCCTTGATAATCAAACTTACCAGAACCTAGCATAGGTGCTTGCTTAACATTAATTATTTTCTTTGGCGTCCATAGAGGAGTAAGCCCTTTTTGAGCAAAATAAGTGGCTATTTGTGAAGTGGCTAATTCATGATTTTCTATAATAAGTACAAGCACTTCGCCCTTTCTATCATCAGGAACAGAAACAACACCATAAACAACTTCATTAATTAAACCATCTAAAGCTTGTTCAACAGCAGTCAATGAAACCATTTCTCCGCCAATTTTAGCAAACCTTTTTGCACGGCCTTTAATGAAGATATAGCGTTCATTATCAACCTCAACAATATCGCCTGTATTATGCCAACCCTCAAAAAGTGGCTCTAATACACCAGGATTTGAATGACGCATATACCCAAGCATAACACTATCGCCACGCAAGCAAAGACAACCGCCAACATCAATCCCTTCAACTGGATCTAATTTATATTCAAGACCTGGGAAAAGCTTGCCAACGCTCCTAGCACGTGTGTTTGCTGGCGTGTTCACGCTCACAACAGGCGAAGTTTCAGTAACTCCATAACCCTCAATAATATTCACGCCATAGATATCTCTGTATAAATTCGCTGTAGCTTCACGTAATTTTTCAGCTCCCGCAACCATATAACGCATATTGAAGAATTCAAATGGTTTACCATAGCGTGCATAGCCTGAAAAGAAAGTATCAGTTCCGCAAAGGAAAGTTGAGCGTGATTCATAAAATAATTGTGGCACAATACGATAATGCAGCGGTGATGGATACATAAACACGGGTACGCCACGCAATAAAGGCAATAATGTGCCTACTGTCAAGCCGAAAGTATGGAACATCGGCAAGCAAGTAAAGAATTTGTCCGCCGAAGTCACATAAACACTTGCAAGCGTTTGTTCATGGTTCGCCATAACGTTTCTATGCGACATCAAAACAGCCTTAGGCATGCCCTCAGAACCAGATGTGTAAAGAACAGCACAAGCTTCATTGTGATCAACATGTGGCACTTTCAAGAAAAGTGTTTTATATACTGCGCTTAGCTTAGTGAATAAGGAGATACTTTTTGAAACATCTTCAAGATAGACAATGCGAATGCCTTCACGTAAAATAGCATCTTCTAAATTTTTCAATTCCGCTAATTGTATGAATTTACGAGAGCTTATGATTGTTTTAACTTGCACAGTTTGACAGCCAACAATCACAGGTTGTGTGCCCGCACTAAAGTTAATCATTGCAGGAATATGCTTATAAAAATGCAAGCCCATAAAAGCAACGACAGCGGCTAAAGAATTAGGGAGCATGAATCCAATATATTTTTCATTTGGGAAGAGTTTGTGCATAGCTCCACCAAGAGCTTGCCCTTTAAGAAAAATATTTTTATAGGTAATGCTATTTTTTTCATGGTCCTCAGCAATAACTTTATTTTTACCATGAATTTTAATTGCTTCCACAAATGTTTGGAGTATGCTTTTTTCAATATCACCTGAGCGATAGCGCAATTCTAACATTAAAGCATGTAATTCTGAAGCAAGGAACTTTCTTTTTTCTTTATTAGAAAGACCTTCTTTTTCTTGGATTTTTTGCGGTTTTAAAATAGAAATTGAAATTTTTGGAAAGCTTTTTAAATTTGCCTTATGTTGAAAATAAGAATAAGAAGAATAGTCGGCGCCATCAATGCGTACTGGCAATAATGTAGCCTTTGCCTTACTCGCTATCAAAGCCGCAGATTCGTAAATTCGCATAAGCTTTGAATCAACAAATAGTTGCGTATCCTGAAAAACAACGCAATGCGAATGTTCATCAAGAGCATTAATAATTTCTTTTGTCGAATTTGGAGAAGAAAAGTCTACTTCAATTACTTTTCCAAGCCAACGCATTGGGCGAATGTAAGAACGGTCGGCAATTTCTTTATCCACTATATAGGTCATATCTGAGTGAACAAAAAGCGCAAGCAAGATAGGGTCTAATAAAGATGAAGGATTGAGCACATAAAGCACCTTACCCTCTGCGGCCTGATAATTTTCAAATCCGCTTACTTTTACACGATAGCGCAATTTAAGAAGCAATTTCAATATATATTTTTTCAACATAAGCATTCCAAATTAAAGACTTTTGGATTGTGCTTTATTATCAATGTAATAAACATCGACACTTTATGCTTTTATCAATACTATCAAAGAGTTATGATTATGTATTTTTAATTTGCTCTAATCTTTGTCTTTGCATTTCTTCTCTTGCCGCCTTTGCATTTGCCACCATTTGATCTCGTCTTTTCTCAAAAACAAAAGTAGCTCTTAGCGAGGCAACGCCAAGTGAAGTAACGCCAATGACAATGATAAGCGTTCTTTGTAATTCCCAAAAATTTTGAGTCACAAGTTTTTGTAGCCAGCCAAAACCTAAGCTTGCTCCAAATATGGTTGTGACCACAGTAAGGATAAGCGCTATTGAAAGTAAAGCCAAACCAAACCATACAAATGTTTTTAGAAAAATCAAACCATAAAGCGTAGAATCACGCACAGTCCTAATAAGTTTTAGTTTATTTTTCAATCTTGTCAAGAGTTCTCTAATGGTATTTGTCGAATTTTGCGCCTGATTAAATGGTTCTGGCAACCCAAAATTCGCACCAAAAGCCCAATTGAGCAGACTAGCGCATTCATTAAAATCTTTATTAAAGTCTATAAGCGTGCGTGGGAAAGGATACCAAGCCGCTTCATCTCGTATGCCCTCTAATTCTGTTAAAAACGCCTTATACAACTTTTTTAAATTTACTATTTCATAATTCTTTAATTGTTCAAATTCGTCTTCAATAATAGGCCTGAATTTCGTAATATTGCTGCTTGCTAAATAGTTTTGCACTGCAATGCCACGAATAAGCTCTTGCAATTTCACACGAATAGTATCTGCAACAATATGCTCATTAGGAAACCACGCATTCAATTCTTCCAAATTCTTATGCAAGGCATCTTGTTCGAGCACTGAAAACTTAAGCGAATCTGCCCAAAGTGGATACAAGGCCGTCAAAATCATCAATTGCCCACGTTCAAATTCAGGATCCATAATAACACGATTAAATAAAGCAGGATTACTTCTTATTTCATCAATTAAATCAGGAATTACCTCATCAGTTTTTGCAAGTTTAATCTTACACACATATTTGCGATAATTAGGTTCGTTCCATTCAGGAAGAAGCTTCTTCGTGTCGTCATAAATTTCATAGGCTTCTGCATACTTACCTGTAATTTCGAGTAATCTTGCTTGTAAGAAAAAATGCCAAGCTTGATGTAAAGTTGTACTACAATTCGATTCAGCGGCTTTCCAATAATACATAGCCTTATCATAATCGCCACGCTCAAGAGCTACAAAACCTAATAATGATTTGATTTTCCAATCTCTTTGATTCTCATTAGCAAATTGTAAAGCGTTTTTTTCAAAAAGAGGCAATTCTTCAACACGTGCACCAAGGAAATTTTGTAACAATTTCCACGCCATACTATCATCTTTTACATAATTTGACGCAGGTAATGCACTCATATTTTTATCAAATAACTGCCAGATTCTTTCTATTACACGTACTTGCGCAAAAGGATTTGCCTGAAAAACAGCCTCTGCAACCCTCGCTTCACCCGTATTCGATTGAATCATCGTTTCAAAAGTGGAAAGTCCAGCACTCGAAAGACCCAATTCAATATTTCTAAAAGCAAGATTTATTGTATCAATGTCTACATCATTAAAATTTTGCCAGAAATTAGGATCACTTTCCTTCATCTTTCGGCTAGGACATTCACTAGGATTATGCGATTTTATACCGCAATAAAAACAAGGAATATCCGAACCATTCACAAATTGGCCAGGTAAAAGCACAGGAACTTTTGTCGAAAAAAGATCACGAGCACTCAAAGTTACAGTACACATATTCTCAATTGAACTTGTGCCACTTGTGAAATACATGTCCTGAACACTGAAAGCCGAACCTAGAGGATAAGCATTCCTATAACTCATGTGAATTAAATCAGGACTAAGCTTGTCCCATTTAATCGGCAATTTTGATGGCAAATCATGGCTAAAACTAAGCCCTTTACGATCAACAATAGCATTCACGCAAGGCCAATAATCAGCAGAACGAGTGTCCTTTAGTTCAAAAATAATGCTAAGAATATCATCAGTCCACGTTCTCAATTGTGAAAAATGATCAAGAAAAACAACAAGAAAATTGTCGTGTAAACTATATTTGAGTCGATTTTTTTGAATAACCGCTTCAAAAATCGCAAACATCGAACGCCAACCCTGTTGAAATTGCTTATCAAATGGACTACCAAGAGGATGCAGAATTGCATACCAACCAGCAGGTGAACTATATGGCAATTTCGGGTCTACAGTCAATTTATAAAGACTCTTAGGCACAGATTCAGTGAAAATAGACTCCGCTTCCTCTGCAATCATTTCACTTGCTGTAAAAGTAAGCCCAGGTATGTTTTGCCCAAGCTTTTTCAAGGCTTCTGGTAATAAACAATAAAGCCCCCTAGAAAGCTTAGAAACACTTTGTCCACGATATTCAGGCTCAATCTCTAATAAAGGCTGCTTGGTCATATCAATATGCAAAGTGGCTGGCATAACTTGCATAATGCCCGCCATTGAATTATATTTTACCCAAGTTGAAACCTTAGCAAGCGCAAAAATCACATCAGTTGAGAAGAAAAACCACAAGGCTTGTCCTTCCAATTCAGTAACAAATAAACCACCGTAATCTTGGAATATTTGCACTACATGTGGATTTAATTCACCCTCCCAAGCAAACCAAATACCATAGCCATCAGTAGTAATAATTATCTCTGACGCCTCTGGTATGGGATGCATATTGAGTAAGGTTTTGATCGCTTTCATAAGACACCTTTTTATCATTTATCTCTGCTCTTTATCTGATTTGAAAGAGCAAAAAGTGCTGTCAATTTTTTTCTTCTTCGTAAGGCTTATCGGCACTATTTTTAGAAATCATAGTCTTTTTTTATATTTTTCCCTACAAAATTGCAAGTAAGTATTTAGACTGTGTTTCTAGGATTTTTCGTAGTAGAGATAGGGTAAGTTATTTAGAGCATAGATTTATTTTTGGTGATAGAACAGGATTTTTTTGTGAGAGGTATGGATTTACAGTATTTAAAATGCATGGACTCCACGGGCTTCGCCCCTCTGAGTGACGGCGGTAGTGAGATTTATGGTATATTTAAAAGGCATGGATTCTCACGTCGCTTCGCTCCTCAGAATGACAGCGGAAGGGCGATTAATATAGTGGATTGCTTTTCTTGCAATGTCGTGCTTTATAATGCAACACATTGCTTTTATTTTAACTGTTATTTTTCGTGGAATAACTTGGTATGATCGAGGATATTTCTATTATTTTTTGTGTGCGATGAGCACTAAATTCTTTAGCGAACAAGCATTTTTGACACAAAATGCGCTGTGAGGATTTTGCGTGCGAA
>CAYJDN010000013.1:0-994 GCA_964368925.1 uncultured Desulfovibrionaceae bacterium
AAGCCCTTTTAATTCGTAGTGATGGTGTAGAGGAGCCATTCTAAATATGCGTTTTCCTTTAGAATATTTGAAATAACTTACTTGCATTATTACAGAAAGAATTTCTAAAACAAAAACACCGCCAGCAATCACAAGAGTGAATTCTTGCTTTGCTAAAATGGCTAAAAATCCTATAGCACCACCAATACCAAGCGAGCCAACATCGCCCATAAAAACTTGTGCAGGATAGGCGTTAAACCATAAAAAGCCAAGTCCAGCACCAATCAAGGCAACGCAAAAAATAACAACTTCACCTACTTGCGAAACATTTGTTACTTGTAGATAGTGTGAGAAAGCGGCATGTCCTGCAATATAGATAAAAATTGTGTAAACCCCTACAACTATTATAGAAGGTGTGATGGCTAAGCCGTCCAAGCCGTCAGTAATATTAACCGCATTTGAAGTTGAAACTAAGACTAATAGACCAAAGGCAAGATAGAGCCAACCAATATCTGGATTAAAATTTTTAAAGAAAGGTACGCTCAATTCTGTTGGGTAATTGGTGAAGAGCAAAAGCATGCAAAGAGCTGTAATACCAAAGAAAATCAGCCCAAACATTTTCTGTTTTGGCGTAATACCTGCATTTTTGCCGCCTTTAATCTTTGTATAATCGTCAATAAAGCCTACAAGGCTATAACCAATATAAACATAGAGGGTTAACCATACGTAAATATTATTAAAATTCACCCAAAGTAAGGTGCTTAAAATAGTGGTGAAAGCAATGAGAATGCCACCCATTGTTGGTGTGCCAGCTTTTGCTTGATGCGTTTTGACATCTTCGTGAATAGCTTGTCCAAAGCCAATATTATATAATGCACGAATAAAATAAGGGCCAAGTACAATTGTAAGCAACAAAGCCGTGAGAAGAGCTCCTGCACTACGAAAAGTGATATATCTAAATAAGTTAAACAAAGCAATGTCGCTGCGTAGTGGTACTAGGAAATTATAAAACATG